>JAPLJE010000186.1 GCA_026388755.1 Deltaproteobacteria bacterium
AACAGGTCTTTGGCGGAAAGCACCCGTACATCAGCCGGCACCATATCACCGGCTGCCAGCCGAATGATATCCCCAGGCACCAGCATCTTGAGCGATACTTCTTCTTCCTTGCCGCCTCGCACCACCGTCGCCGTGTTGCTGACCATCGCCTTGAGCTTCTCGGCCGCGTTATCGGCACGCATTTCCTGGAAAAAACGCAACACCACGCCCAAAACCACCATCACGAAAATGACCACCATCGCCCGCAGGTCACCGGTTAGATAGGAAAGCACTCCCAGCGCAAGGAGCAGAAGAACCAATGGATTCTTGATGTTGACCAAGAGGCGCATCAAGGCCGATTGCCGCTTCTCCCGGGCAATTTCGTTCGTCCCGACCTGCTTCAGGCGAGAATCGGCTTCCGCATCGCTCAGGCCGCCCAGTTGCGATTTAAGCTCCTTCAGGACGGTATCGATATCGGCACGCGCCTTTTCCAATAATTGCTCAGAATTCCCCACCCCATTCCCACCAGGGAGATTTCCCGAGTGCTGAGATGCGCTCAGGGTCTTCTTTGATATTTCCATCCATGCCTCTTTCTGTGTGTTCGCCTTCTCAGTGGTTTCGCAATAGCTTTATATGTACGGAACTCCTATATCACGCTCACCTTGCCTCAAATCCTCTCTGGCTTGTTTTGCCAGCTTCTCATAATCGATTCGGATTTTGTCGAGTTCCTTTTCGTCTAATTCTTCCAAATCCAATAGCGCATTATGGGCGCCTTCCATTACACGAATCAATTCGTCCAATTTTACTTGTAAGGCCGCAGAGTCCCTGTTCTGTGTATTTTGTATCAGGAACACCATAAGAAATGTCACAATAGTCGTCCCCGTATTTATAACCAGTTGCCAGGTATCACTGAATTTGAAGATTGGACCTGTAATTATCCAGATAATGATTGTCGATACAGCAATCATAAATGCAATTGGCTGTCCTGTTTTCCGCGCAGTCAATTTTGCAAAGCGAGTAAACCAAGAAGTTGATTTGGTAGGCTTCATAATTACGTACTCATCTTTCACAATGACGGTTTAACGGAAAAGCTCCAGAGCAATGCCGGAGAGCGCGTTGACCACGGGTCGGGCAAACCGGCCGGCACCCGAGCGTCGAGCGCCTGCTCCCAAGAGAAACCCAAGTCCTACGCCTACCCCTAATGCGATAAACATTGTCTTGCCCGGATTTTTGCTACTATAACTCTTGACCTGCTCATAAGTTTCGCTTACCGCATGGGCTGTTTTATCATATGCATCACTTACAGCCTCCTCCGCTTGATCAAGAACCTCAGCGCCGTGTTCCAGGGTGCTCTGAGCAGTATCACTGTCGATGCCGGATTCTTCTGCCGTTTGCTGTTTGGGGGTCTCGTGTTTTTTGTGTTTGACATCCATGTTATCCTCCTAAAAAAATTAAATGTTAACTCGTAATTTAAATATTTTTTGACGTATCCGCTTTCGGGGTAATGGTTGACCCGCGTCCTGTCTGTGGTTGAGGCTCGGCGCCATCGTTTGTCGCAGTTGTCGAGATTGCCTTCTTTATCCAGTTGGCGGCAGCCTTTGTGGCAAGAACTTGCAGGGTCACCTTGATCAGGCCTGGGCCGGCGGCTCCTGTACCCAGGCCACCGAGTGAGCCGCGAACTTCCTCGGCAATGGAGCCCATGATTCGCTCCATGGGAGTGGTGCGTGTAATGAACATCCTTGAGGCAAGATAGCCAAGACCGGCGGCAGCCCCTATGGTCAAGTATGGAGAGTGCTTCACATATTCGCGCCAATCCAGTTTCTCTTCGACAAGCTCGCCGATTTGCTCGACTGTCTGGGAAATGTTCTCTTTTTCTTTAGCGATATCCCGACGGATATCTTCGGTACTACGATCGACATCCGCTTCCTTTGTGTTACTTAGATGCTCTTTTTCAGTCATTCCGCGTCCTCCTTTTCAGTGTTTGCATCGTCTTCCATGGTTTAAGGATCTATCTTTTCAATTGCTTGTAGCCGATGAAGGCAATGACGACACCGATTAAAGCAAGCGCCGCTCCAGTGACAAGCGCCGCAATGACGGGGGCCATATAAGAAGTGAGTTCGATGAACAATGCCGCGCAAAGAGACATGAATGCGGCAAAAATGATGACCGCTCCTGTCGTGACTATTAGGACTCCGCTACGAACAGCCTTCACATTTTCGCGAACGCCCTGGATCACAAGCTCAATTTCGTCGTGAACCACCGCGGCTGAGTTGTTGGCAAGCTG
>JAPLJE010000219.1 GCA_026388755.1 Deltaproteobacteria bacterium
CGGTGCGCATGGAGCGCACCTTTGGGCATCCCGGTGGTGCCGCTGGTAAAGTGCAGAACCGCGATATCCTCCGGGTCGGTCGGTGGGATGATATAGGTGTCGGAAGACTCCGCCATGAGCCTGGGGAGCGACAGGAGGCCGGTTCCCAAATGCTCCTTGGCATCAACCAGGAGCACATATTTGAGTTTGGGTAACTTATCCATCAGCTGACTCACCTTCTTCCGATAGTAACTTTCGGTAGTCAGCAGAATTTTCGCATCCCCTCTACTCAGGCGCTGATAGATAGGCTCCGGACCGAAAGCAGAGAAAAGGGGACAAAAGATGCTCGTGTTTTTGAAAATTCCCAGGGCGGCGATGTAAAGCTCGGGAATGCGTCCTGCCAGAACCGAGACCGTATCTCCCTTTCCTATTCCAAGTCCTTTGAAAATATTGGCAAAGCGGTTACTCTGCCTTTTGAGGTCTCCATAGGTAAACTCACGGACCGCACCTTCGCTCCCAAGCCATCGCAAAGCCACACGGTCGCGCAGTCCCCCATCGGCATGACGATCGACCGCTTCGTGAGCGATATTGAGCCCCTTGCCCTCAGGAAGACCGTCCAGGGAACTGCGGATGTCATTCCAGGAAAAATTGGAAAAAGTGTCGTCATAATTCAGAAGGTTCGGAGCTACCGTCCACGATTTCGGCTGTTTTTGAATCGGCGCCCAAAGCAAGTTCGCACCTCGCATACGCTGTTGCAAAAAAAGTTATGTCGTTTTCGCACGTCGTATGTGATGAGTCAAGATGATTTCCAGTTCGAAAGGTATGTTCGTTGGCGGGGATTATATTTCAATAAATGCCCAACGCGTAGCAGATGCAATAAAAAAGGGTTCTGAGCAACAAGTGCCCGGAACCCTTTTATAGGGAAGGAAAAATCTGTAAAGAGCGTATTATTAAATATTCAGCGCAGCACGCAGCAGATTTTCATGCATTTTCAGCTTGCGTCTCCGGTTCAGCAGGTACTGGTTTTTCTATAGCTGCCTCTTTTGGTTTTTCAACTTTCTTTTTGGTCTCGGCTGTTTTGGCGGCTTTTCGGGAGCGCGGCTGAATGGGTTTGCTTTTTTCTTTGGCAACTAGTTCAATAATGGACATCGGCGCCGCATCGCCCGGACGGTTTCCGGTTTTTGCGATGATGGTATAACCGCCATGAATGTCGCCGTAACGATCGGTAGCCTCATTAAACAGTTTATAGGCAACTTCTTTTTCAGTGATGATCGATAGCGCCTGGCGCTGAGCATGAAGATCGCCACGTTTTGCCAGAGTGATCAGATCATCGGCCCATCGTTTCAGTTCTTTTGCTTTAACATCCGTCGTCGTAATACGATCATACTTAAACAAGGATGTGACCATATTTCTGAACATCGCCTTACGATGGCTGCTTGAACGTCCTAATTTTAATCCGGCTTTTCCATGTCTCATAACCCTGTTTACTCTCCTTGCTGTATATCATCCTCGGGAGGATTAAAACCATCCAGCTTCATCCCCAGAGATAGTTTCATTTCACCCAGAACCGCTTTGATTTCATTTAAAGATTTGCGACCAAAGTTTTTTGTCTTCAGCATTTCACCTTCAGTTTTACTGACAAGCTGATATATTTTAAAAATATCTGCGTTTTTCAAACAATTGGCGCTGCGAACGGAAAGCTCGAGTTCTTCGACACTCCTGAACAAATTATCGTTAAACATCGGTTTTAAATTATCCGTAACCTCGTCTTCAGGTTTTGGAATCAAATGTTCATCAAAATTGACAAATTTAGACAACTGCTCCTTCATGATCTTGGCAGCGTAGGATACGGAATCCTCGGGAAGAACGCTTCCATCCGTCCAGACTTCCAGTGTCAATTTGTCGTAGTCGGTCCGCTGACCGACCCGGGCATTTCCGACAACGTAAACCACTTTATTGATAGGTGAAAACACCGAATCGATCGGAATGGTTCCAACTGGCTCATTCGGATCTTTATTGGCTTCGGACAATGCATAGCCCTTGCCCAATTTTACGGTCATAGTCATATTCAGCGACGCTTTCACGGATAAGGTCGCAATGTGTAAATCCGGATTCAGAATTTCGCAGCGACCATCCTCACTGATGATATCACCGGCTTTTACCGTGCATTCTCCAGAGCGCTGAATACGAATCGTATGAGGACCGGCTTCCTTGACCTTGATCCGTACGGATTTAAGATTCAGTATAATCTCGGATACATCTTCCAGAACACCGGGAATGACACTGAATTCGTGCATCACTTCTTCAAATCTAACCGATACGATGGCAGCACCGTGCAAAGAAGAGAGTAATATACGTCGAAGGGTGTTCCCGAGTGTGATTCCAAATCCTCGTTCGAGAGGCTCGCAAACAAACTTGCCGTAACCCGGCGAGCTTGTAACATGAACCTTTTCCGGCATAACCAAATTCTGCCAGTTGATTGTCATAAGTTCATTGGTTGGCATTATGATTTCTCCAGACTGTTTTCAGAGGATTTTCGAATATTGCATATTGATGGGCACTGCACGACTATTGATAGACTCCGGTACGCTTATTTTGAATAAAGCTCTACAATAAGCTGTTCCTGAATTGGCATGGTCAAGTCCTCGCGGACCGGCAGACCTTTAACGTTGCCTGCAAATACGTCTTTTTTCAATTCAAGCCACTGCGGTACGCCTCTTCTGACTACAGCCTCAAGAGAATCATTGATCGCCTTGATCTCTCTGCTAGACTCCCGAAGTTCAATGACATCCCCAAGCTTGATCAAAAACGATGGAATGTCAACCCGTTTTCCGTTGACCAGAAAATGGGCATGCCTGACAAAATGCCTTCCCTGGGTTCTGGAATTCGTGAAACCAAGTCGATATATAACATTATCAAGTCGTCTTTCAAGCATGATCAACAGATTCGACCCTGTAATACCTTTCTGATGTTCGGCCCTCTCAAAAAACAGATGAAATTGTTTTTCTGAAAGTCCATACATGCGTTTGACTTTCTGTTTTTCACGAAGCTGGATACCGTAGTCAGAGACTTTTCTGCCTATTCGCTGACCATGCTGACCGGGGGGAAAACTGCGGCGATCGAAAGCACATTTGTCTGAATAGCATCGATCCCCTTTCAAAAAGAGTTTTAAATTTTCGCGTCGGCATAGCCGGCATACCGAACCAATATATCTTGCCAAGTCATCCTCCTTTATATCCAGTTGACTCTATAACGTCAAAATCGCACAAATCTATACACGTCGCCTTTTAGGTGGTCGGCAGCCATTATGCGGAATGGGCGTAACGTCCTTGATTGAAACAATATTAAATCCAGCCGCCTGCAAAGATCGAAGAGCGGACTCACGTCCAGCCCCGGGTCCTTTAACAAATACTTCAACAGTCTTCATACCATATTCCAACGCCTTTTTAACGGCATCCTCCGCAGCCAGTTGCGCGGCAAAAGGGGTACTCTTTCGAGAGCCTTTAAAACCCTGGACCCCGGAGCTGGACCATGACAGAACATTGCCAACCGGATCGGTAATCGTTATGATCGTATTGTTAAAAGTGGACTGAATATGAACTACCCCACTGGATATATTCTTTTTTTCTTTTTTCTTGATGCGGGTTCTTTTTGCCATTGATTAAAGCCCCTGTCTCCTATGGTTCCCTATTTTTTAGCTGCAACTTTCTTTTTGACGGCAGCCCGTTTAGGTCCTTTACGGGTACGTGCATTGGTCTTTGTCCGTTGACCCCGTACCGGAAGCGATTTTCGATGACGAAGCCCGCGATAGCATCCTAAATCCATCAATCTTTTAATACTCATGGATATCTGAGTCCGGAGTTCACCCTCAACTTTTAAATCGCTGTCAATTATTTTTCGGATATTGTTGACATCTATATCTGAAAGCTGATCTACTTTTGTGTCCGGGTTAATGTTCAGTCTGTTCAGGATGCTTTTTGATGTGGTCGGCCCGATTCCATAAATATAGGTGAGCCCAACTTCAATCCGTTTACGCTTCGGTAAATCTACACCAGCAATTCTAGCCAAAGCTAAATCCTCCTCTATCCCTGCCTTTGTTTGTGTCGCTTATTTTCACAAATGACTCGTAAAACCTGCTTACGACGGATTATTTTACACTTACTGCATATTTTTTTGATTGACGCCCTTACTTTCATTAATTTTCGCTCCTGTTCCTTGCGGCTTATCCCTTTAAACATAGCATAGAATTATGATAATTTCCAGTGCCCCGGGGATAAATATTATTTGGATCGATAAGTGATTCTGCCCCGGGTAAGGTCATAGGGAGATAGTTCGACCGTCACTTTATCTCCAGGCAGAATTTTGATGAAATGCATTCGCATTTTCCCGGAAATATGCGCGAGTATCTGA
>JAPLJE010000484.1 GCA_026388755.1 Deltaproteobacteria bacterium
CTGCAAGAATGCCGAGCCGGATACTCCCATCTACCCGTATGTGTTTCCTATCCGCAACCGAGCCCGTCCACCGGTGGAATTGCCCATTCGGGCCGGGTACTACTGCATCGACACGTTCACACCCATAAGCGGCCATGCTTACGTTGCAGCACGTCGAGCCGTTGACTGTGCTCTTACCTGTGCGCACGAGCTTCTTTCCGGCAGACGAACAACTTACGCGCTGGTACGCCCCCCCGGCCACCACGCCGAACGGAGCTTTTTTGGCGGATTCTGCTATTTCAACAATGCAGCCATTGCCGCCCATCGCCTTAGCCAATTCGGGAAGGTCGCCATATTGGATATTGACTACCATCACGGCAACGGACAGCAGGACATCTTCTACCGTCGGAAAGATGTGCTGACGCTTTCGATTCACGGACACCCGCGCTTCGCGTATCCGTATTTCAGCGGGTTTGCCGACGAACGCGGCGAGGGAGAAGGGGCGGGATACAACGTAAATTACCCCCTTCCTGAGAAGATTGACGCCACAGATTACCTTAACACGCTGCGGATCGCCGTGGCCCGCGTTCGGGACTTCGGCGCCACTTACCTTGTCGTATGCTTCGGATTGGATACAGCCAAAGGAGATCCTACCGGCACATGGGATCTCACGGGCCGGGACTTTACAACAATCGGCACGGAGATCGGCCGACTCCGGATGCCATGCCTCGTGGTACAGGAGGGCGGCTACAACAACCGATCGATAGGACCCAATGCAAAGTGTTTCTTCCAGGGATTACTGTCCGGATTGGGCCAAGCGGGTAGTCGGAGACAGTTAACCCCCGGCCCCAACACCAGCTGGCATGAGGGTCCGCACCGGACAGTTCACAGAGATCACCAGACCGAAGCAGGGAAATGAATATTCATCGAATTCGGAACATCATATTTAATTATTGACTTTTTTCTGTTCTGACAGATAAGGGAATATGGCAAGAATCGTTGATCCGGGTTTTCTTCATCATATCACCTAGAGAGGGAATCGTCGACATCCGACCATTTTTGCCGGCTCCGCTTCGCGGCGGCGCTCCTTTGGGCGCGCATCTTTTCTATCAACCTCTTAGAGAATTGGAGTCATTTTGGTATCTCCACGAATACTCGCAAAAAATGAGTCCGAAGAGCCGACCCTTCGACTGGCAGTTTTAATTGACGCTGACAACGCTCAAGCAGCCGTCATTGAAGGTCTTCTTGCGGAAATCGCAAGGTTTGGGGAGGCGACCGTCAGGCGCATATACGGCGATTTCACGGCGCCAACAAGCTCCTCATGGAAGAAGGTACTGCAGCGATACGCCATCAAGCCGGTTCAACAGTTTGCTTACACGACCGGCAAGAACGCCACGGACAGCACCTTGATCATCGATGCGATGGATTTGCTATACACGCGAAAATTCGATGGCTTTTGCCTGATTACAAGCGACAGTGATTTCACGGGCCTTGCGATGCGATTGCGCGAAGAGGGCCTCATGGTTCTGGGTTTTGGCGAAAAGAAAACACCGGAGGCGTTCCGCAATGCCTGCCATAAATTTGTGTTCACCGAAGTTCTGCGTCCGAGCACAGCGGCCGAGCCCGTCGACCAGCCGCAAAAAGTCAAGACCGAGAAAAAAACTGTTTCAGCTCAAACACCTGCCGAGACATCGGAGCCAAAACTGAAATTCCCCAAAAAGTTCATCCTGACCGCGCTTGAACAGTCAATTGACGATACCGGATGGGCGTATCTTGGGACCTTCTGGAACTATCTTAACAAGCTGCAGCCCGACTTTGACGCCAGGCTTTACGGTTACAAGAAGCTCTCGGATCTGGTCAAGACAAAGAAAGATCTCTTTGTCACAGAAGAGCGACAGGCGGTGGGGTCCAATCAGAAGGTTCTGTACCTTCGCGCGAAATAGTTATTTAACCCCTCCATCAAGCGTTCGGCACGAAAGAGCAAACATGAATAAAGCAGATGTTCACGGATACGATCATCGGGAAAACATACGACTGCAGGACCAGGCCTCAACCCTGGTCGAACTGTTGCACGCCGACACCTTCTATCCGGCAGGCAGCCGTGTTCTGGAAGCCGGCTGCGGCGTGGGCGCGCAAACCGTCACCCTTGCCGGGAACAGCCCGGATGCCAGGATTACTTCGGTTGATATATCCGGGGCCTCTGTCGCGGAAGCCAGAAGAAGGGTTGAATCGGCAGGCTTTACCAATGTACAATTTGAACAGGCGGATATTTTTAATATACCCTATGGGCCGGACGCATTCGACCACATTTTCGTCTGTTTCGTCCTGGAACATCTCTCGCGGCCCGTCGAGGCGCTGCAATTACTGAAAACCCATTTGAAGCCGGGCGGCACGATCACGGTCATCGAAGGAGACCATGGTTCCGCCTATTTTCATCCCGACAGCGAAGCAGCCCATCAAACGATTCAGAGTCAGGTTGAACTGCAACGGCGGGCCGGCGGCAATGCCATGGTCGGCAGAGAGCTTTATCCGCTGCTCCGCAGCGCAGGCTACGGAGCAATCCGTGTGTCTCCCCGAATGGTCTACGTTGATTCCAGCAGACCCGGACTGGTCGAAGGGTTCACGAAGAAGACATTCACGGCCATGATTGAAGGCGTCCGCGAATCGGCCATCCGGGCGGAAATCATTGAACCGCAGGTGTTTGAAAGCGGAATCCGGGACCTATACCGAACAACGGAGCCGGACTTTTTTCAAGGCCACTGGAAACAAATGATTGCCGAACACGATGCTTAACCTGACTATCCGTGTCAGCAGACAGGTATTCGAACGACAAAACAGGCACCGCCACCCGGCGCATCTTCAACATGAATCGATCCTTCATGGGCGGCTGCAATTTTCCGGCAGAGACTCAAACCTATGCCCACCCCGCCGGTTTCTCTGCTTCTGGAACCATCGATTCGGTAAAACGCTTCAAAAATGCGCTCTTTCTCGCTTTCAGGAACTCCCTGACCATGATCGCATACCAGAAGATCAACCCAATTTCCGTTTATTGCAACGGAGATTTCAACTGGATCCGAATCCCCAGATGAATGTTTCAGGGCGTTTTCAATGAGATTTTTCAATAGAATCTTCATACGCGCCACATCAACGACCCAGTATAATCCAGCACTCTCCCGGGGCTTGAACCGAAGACGCATATTTTCTTCTTCAAATCCACCTGCAACGCTCTCAATAAGGGCATTGCAGGCAACACGCTCCTTTTTCAATTGACCATGAACCGTATCAAGCCTTGAACTTTCCAGCAGTTCCTCAATCATCCCATCAAGCTCCCGAACGTCTTCCGCAATGCTGTCTCGAATGGTTTCCCAATCCGAAGATGGCATTTCAAGGGCCAGGCGGATCCGTGTGAGCGGAGTTCGCAGCTCATGACTGACATCCACAAGAAGCCTTTCCCTCCGGACCAGCATCTCCCGCACATGTCCGGTCATTTGATTAAAAGCCGCCCCAATCTCGGCAAATTCGTCACGATGACCAACACAGATGCGATAATCAATATTTCCGCGCCCCACCTCGATGATACCCGAAATAAGGACACTGAGAGGTTTCAGCAAAAGCCTCAAGAGCACAAAGCTTCCTCCGAGCACGGTCAGAATCAGCAGCAGGGCGATCATACCCATCTCATAATGAACCCATTGTATGGGCCCATTTGAAACTGAAACCGCATAGACAAACTCCCCGCGGGGTTCAAAATAAAACAATCGGCTTCCGATTCTTCCAGAATTGAATCCCTGTATAAAATGACCACCATTTTGTTCATAGTCTTCAAGGGACGGAAGGTCCGGGCTCGAACGCCATTCGATGTCCGGCCCCCAGATCTGGATATCCAGATCCAATCGTTTACAGAGGCTCTCAGCAATATTGATAGATGGCGGGATACCGATTTCCCGGATTAGCGAATCCGCATATGCCTGAACATTGGCGACAATCGCAGACTTCAAAATAACGCGAGGTTTGATGACATACTTGAAACCTCCACCCAAAACAAGAACGATCAGCACGCAGGTAACTCCGTAAATCACCAGCAGACGCCAGTAAACCGAATGGGTACCATACCGCGTGCGCATGCTCATCTTTCCACCGGAGGAATAAACAGATATCCTCCCCCGTATATCGTTCTGATGAAAACGGGGTGTTTGGGATCTTCTCCCAGTTTCTGGCGAATACGACTGAGGGTGACATCA
Source organism: Deltaproteobacteria bacterium (assembly GCA_026388755.1). GTDB lineage: Bacteria > Desulfobacterota > Desulfobacteria > Desulfobacterales > Desulfatirhabdiaceae > RAAP-1. The sequence continues at coordinate 4,221 of JAPLJE010000484.1, forward strand.
ATCGTACGGGTAAACATATCCGCATTCATGCCTTTGACCTGATCGAGTATTTGATCACGGGTACGGATGACTCCGGAATGCACCATTAAATCTTTCAGGATTTCGAACTCCGACGATGAAAACTCCAGGTTCTCTCCGCGAAGACAAACCTCACGTCTTTCGACAAACAGCTCAAGATCCCCGGATCGAATGCATGCCGGCAAATTCGCAGTCCCGGATTCACTGCGCAGACTGGTGCGGCGCAACACTGCCTGTATCCGGGCTACCAGTTCGCGGGGTTCAAACGGTTTCGACAGATAATCATCCGCCCCAAGCTCCAGCCCTGCAATGCGGTCGTTCGGATCACCACGGGCTGTCAGCATGATCACCGGCAGTTCCGACGTTTTCCGCAGTTTTCGCAGAAACTCAAACCCATTGGTTTCCGGCAGCATGTAATCCAAAATGATTATTTGGGGCTGAAACTTGGGAAGTTGAATCCATGCCTCGGAAGGCGTCAGCACACCATGAACCTCAAATCCGTACTGGCTCATGAAATTCACAAGCAAGCGGTTCAGCTTTGCATCATCATCAACAACCAGGACCCGGGGGTATGTGGCAGTGCCAGGGTTTGAAGCATTTTTCATAATGGATGATAATTATCAATATTTACCAGATTTTACAATCATATATTCCGGAACGGATGGCTGATTCTTCTGAAGTATAAACAGGTTTCAGAGTTACATTTTTTTACAATCTGTTGCACGGCTGAAAAGATTTTCCAAACCGACCGTGTTACATCATACGTAAATGAATAATGGCTTTTTCACCCATATTTCTGTTGGATTAAATTTTCAACCTTAAACCACTAAAGGAGATAAAATGAGAGCCATGCAAAGAGATATCAAATACACAGTTCAAAATATGGATGCAGATAGAAAAGCAACTGTTGTTGCGATTCCATTCACGAATGCAAAAAAAAGTCAGGCCATTCCGGTCCGAGAAAGCCTGTCCTGGTTTTCGGGAAAAATGGAAGAAGAACTACAGGTCTTTGACAGATCGATATCCGCCTGGGAAACAGAGCTTGCCCTGGCGATTCTGGACGATCTGGATGAACAGGTAATTGAACTTCGTTCGAAATTTCTCACAGCCATGCGGAATACGCAGCCCAAAATTCAGAATGCCGTTATTAACCAATGTGTTCAGGTGGCCAATCTGGCGCATATGATCGCATCCTGCCATCATCCGATACTCAGTCGTTGCAGAAATGGAAAATCAATTAATGCTTCTTGTCGATCAGACTGAAATCATAAATTCCGGGGGAAGACCCTTCGATGGCCATGGCGCCCACGGCCCTGGCATAAAACCCGGCAGGACCGACGCCGCCGATGATTGCATAAGCATACCCGCCGTCCTTCATGGCGTGAAGACAGGAAAGCAGCAGCATCGTTCCCACCCCTTTTCCCATGGCATGTGCGGCCACACCTGTTGGACCGAAAAAATTCAGGCGGGTACAGTCGTAGCAGGCAAAACCGATCAGCGCATTGTCTTTCACAGCGATGAAGCAGGACGGGGGCCTTATTGCAAAGGCGGATTCACATTCCAGCGACCATGAGAGGGTGAAATGCTCTTTGACCCAGCCCAGTAACAGCGGCTTTTCCCAGACATTCGGACGACGGACCCGGACCCCGATCTTCTCCATTTTCTCCGTGTACCCGCTTAAATCGGGAATTTCGTACAACCGAACGAGCATGTCAGTCATTCATGGGTTTCCTTCACATCTTCACCGCAGGCAGACGATCGGCTATTGCCGCAGGTTAACCGGAATCAATTCGATGTTTTTTTCAGAAGCACGTTTCCGCCGCCGGGAAGGCCGACGGATAGCGCTTTTTCATTGTCGATGGGTTGGGCGATCAGCACGCCGCCAGACTTTACGTGCAGCCACAACGCTCTCTGGCGCATTTTCCAGCGCACCGGCGTGCTTTCCTGATCCACCATCCAGAGCCCTTTGCCGTCTGCCTGCAGCGTCAGCGTCACCTGGACGCCTTCAGTCGCCGGCGATACATACCGACCTTCCCAGCCGGAACCGGATTCGCACGCACAAAAAACCAACCCGGCAATCACCAGCCACATGACCCGAAACGATGCCCGCGTCATCCGTCAACCTCCTTCAAGGATAGCAGCAACCGATCCTCCAGTTGCAGGGCCGACGGAAACCAGACCACCCCCGCAAAAGGGTTTTCCAGCTGAGCGGATCCTCGACAGAAGTAAAGCAGCCGCATCCAATGGGAATCCCCCGTGCCAGGGTGGCGACAATCGCCACGCAAAAGACCACCAGCATCGATCCGGCCAGAACCGCAGCTGCCCGGGTCCGCAGCCCCAGAACAAGCATCAGGCCGCATATCAGCTCGGTCCACGGCATGATCAGGGCCATAAGATGGACTCCCCAGAACGGCACTATCTGATAGCTGGCGATGGTCTCCGCGAACTCTCCGGGATAGTTGATCTTGTACATGCTGGCAGCGATAAATATCACCCCGATATAGATTCGGAGCAGAAGCCCCAGAACCGGGTGTGTCACTGCCTTTTTCATCCAGGATCCGTTCATGGCACCCTCCCCTGTTTTTCCCA
>JAPLJE010000696.1 GCA_026388755.1 Deltaproteobacteria bacterium
ACCCTGGCCGAAAATCAGATTCACCTCATCACCGACGACAACTATAAACGATTCCGGGATTTTGTTGAGATTGCCGTTGAAAAAAGAATTTTAGCACGGAAAGACACCGACCTGATCAAACTGTCTTCAACGCATCCCCGTGTTCTGGATTTTCATCGGTTTCGGATCGACAACCCGATCGCGGTGATGGTCAATGAAATCGAACCACTGGTCAGGCTGCAGCGCAGCATCCGCTGGCTGGCATGGCAGCCGTCATTCTGGATACGCCGCCAGATTACCCATTTTTTGCTGGAAAAGGCCTTATCCGATTATAACCGTGACTATGATAAATTTTACATTGAAGGGGAATCCAAAGACAAATCCGTGGGCCAGCCCATTTTAAGAAAAGGAAGATCCAACCGACTGGGGATTGTTCTGTTTCACGGCTATATGGCAGCCCCGATAGAACTGGATGGACTTGCGGAATATCTTGCTGGAAAAGGCTGGTGGGTTTATGTTCCCAGGATTAAAGGACATGGAACGGCCCCTGAGGATCTGGCCATTCGAAGCACCGCAGACTGGATGACTTCCGCGGATGAAGCCATTGCCCTGATCACCAGCAAGTGCCGAAAAGTGGTTCTGGGTGGCTTTTCCATGGGCGCAGGGCTGGCCCTGGAAGCTGCGGCCCGAATTCGCCATCCGGCGCTTTCCGGTGTTTTTGCCGTGTGTCCGCGATTTCGTCTTGAAGATTTTTCTTCGAAATTCGTACCCGCAGTCAGCATGTGGAACCGGTTTATGAGCAGCGTCAAAAGAGACGAGGTGAAAAAGGAATTCGTGGAGAACCACCCGGAAAACCCGCATATCAATTATCTGAGAAATCCCATCTCCGGTATGCAGGAACTGGAGAAACTAATGAAATCGACTGAAAACAGGCTTGACGGCATTCATCTGCCGGCACTTCTGGTGCAGTCCGATGAAGATCCGGTGGTGGATGAAAAAGGAACCCGGAAAGCATTCAAACTTCTGGGATCGGAGCGAAAACGCTGCCTCCTGATTCATTCCGGCCGACATGGCATTCTGCGGGGAGAGGGATCAACCGAAGTCTACGATGCTGTCGAAGAGTTTATTCATGGCCTGCTGAATCCTGTTTAATCCGTTCAAGAAAGTGTTTTTGTACCCCTTTTTTCGATAATTCTTGACTTAATTCGCCACGTAATATAGCTGTATCATAGCTTTATTATTTTATACCCTTTCTTTGAAAATGAGGGATTAAGTGGAATCATCCTTTTGATATTAATAGGTTTTAAATGAATATACAGGGGTTGTAAGCCAGAATAACAGCGGTAGAAATCATTTTTATTTCTGGGAGCGACCAGAATACTATGATCATGACCGTTTATTTTTTATAATGTGAGGCGCTTGGCCCATAAGTCTCAAAAATACGCTTACCAATAAAGGAGAACCGTAATGCAGTTTGCACTGACAAAAGATTTGGAAATGCTGAGAAAATCCGTAAGAGAATTTGCCTCCAAAAAAATCGCACCCTATGCCAATGAATGGGATGAAAACCATTATTTCCCGTACAAGGAAGTCATCAAACCCATGGGAGAACTGGGGTTTTTCGGAACCGTCATCCCCGAGGAATATGGCGGCGAAGACATGGGATGGCTGGCAGCCATGATCGTCACAGAAGAGATCGCCCGGGCATCCAGCTCCCTGCGGGTTCAGATCAACATGCAGACCCTTGGCTGCGCTTACACAATCTTTAAGTATGGCACGGATGACGT
>JAPLJE010000767.1 GCA_026388755.1 Deltaproteobacteria bacterium
GCAATGGCGCCGCCGACTGTGATGAATTTTGTTCCCGGGGTAACGGACAGAAACCAGCCACGGGGTAAAAAAACGTCTATCAGGTCAGAGAGGGTAACTCCGCTTTCACAGATCGCGATCCCGGTATCCGGGTCAAAGTTCAGGATGGCGTTCAGCCGGCGGGTCAGGATAACATTCCGGCTGAGACTGCTGTCCCCGTAGCTTCTGCCCATCGCATGAACGATGAGGTCCCCCCCCCCGGTTTCCTGCTGAAGCAACGGGGGGATTTCTCCGGAAAGTTCAATTTCGTATGCTGAGGCGTGAATCCGGGGCGTTCTACCCCAGCCGGAAATGAAAACAGGCAATGCAGGTCTTATCATAACATCACCGGATAAGGGCGGCAAGTGAGAATCGGAAACGAATGCATGACAGTTAACCTTTTACAACGGCTATGGGCCGCAGTCTGGCCACTTTTCGGGAAATGCCGGCGCCGTGAACCGCATCCACCACCTGGGAGACATCTTTATAGGCGTCAGGCATTTCCTCAGACAACGTGGACCTCCCGGTCCACCGCACCAGAATGCCTTTATCTTCCAGTTCACGGTGAATGGAGCGGCCCTTGCTGGCCTTCTGGGCCGCGGTCCGGCTCAGGACCCGGCCAGCGCCGTGGCAGGTGGATCCAAAGGTCTCGGTCATGGCTCTATCCGTTCCCACCAGAACATAGGAAGCGGTTCCCATGTCTCCGGGGACGATGACGGGCTGACCAATGTGACGATAATTCCCGCGAAGCGAAGGATGTCCCGGCGGAAAAGAGCGGGTGGCGCCTTTACGGTGAACACATAGTGTCATGGATTTTCCACTGATTTCATGCACTTCTTTTTTGGCGATATTGTGGCAGACATCATAGACCAGACGAAAGCCCAGGTTTTTCGGCCCGATTCCCAGAACATTTTCAATGATTCTTCGGCTGTGGTGCATCAGAATCTGACGGTTTGCCCAGGCGTAGTTGGCGGCGCAGGCCATGGCCCTGAAATAGCTCATGCCTTCCTCGGACTGAATCATGGCGCAGGCCAGTTGCCGGTCCGCAAGCCGGAATTCAAGTTTATGGGACAGCTTGTTCATGAGCGCCAGGTAATCATCGCAGACCTGATATCCCAGGCCTCTGGATCCCGAATGCAGCATCACCGTAACCTGGCCTTCAAACAGACCAAACCCCCTTGCAATATCCGGGTCGAAAATGGCATCCACGACACCGATTTCGAGGAAATGATTTCCGGAGCCAAGGGTTCCAAGCTGTTTTTTGCCCCGATCCAGCGCCCGTTCGCTGACTTCGGACGGATCTGCATCGGGCAGGCATCCGCCGTCTTCTGTGTGATCCAGGTCGGTCTCTTCCCCCAGACCCTGGCGAACCGCCCATTGGCTGCCGGTTTTCAGGACCTGTTTTTCATCGGATGCGGACAGCTTGACCGAACCGGTGGAACCGACCCCGCAGGGAATGTTCTGGTACAGGGCATTTACCAGTGCTTCGAGCCTGGGGCGAACTTCGGGTTCCGTAAGGGAGGTGCCGGCGAGGCGAACCCCGCAGTTGATGTCATAGCCGACGCCACCCGGGGAGATGATACCGGTTTCCCAGTCAAAGGCCGCAACCCCGCCGATGGGAAATCCATATCCCCAGTGCATGTCCGGCATGGCCAGAGATGCCTGGATGATTCCGGGAAGGGTGGCCACGTTGGCTACCTGCGTCAAGGCTTCCTGGCGGTCTCCGGCGGTCGGCAAGGAAGCGCTGGCATGCTCCCTGCCCGGAACCCGCATGTCCCCGGTTCGGGGAATTTCCCATCGGTAGTCGTCAATTTGTTTCAGTGCGATTGCCATGGCTATCCTTGTTGTCAAATCCTCAGGGATTGCTGTTTGGGATTGGCCGAACGGCGAACTTTCGTCGGTGTTTCGGCAGGGGGAAGGGGAGCGTTCCCAGATATCTTCCGGTACGATACCCGTATCCTGTCCTTGGGCTCCATCAGAATTTCCCTGCTTTCATAAAGTATCATATTGATTTCCTGGCGGGTCATTACCGGAAATCCATGATGGGTGCTCACATATTTCAGGCTTTTTTCCCGGGCCCGGCATTCTTCGATAAAAGTCAGATGCGAAGTGATCCGCTCGGATATTCGGAAGTTGAGAAATGAACGGCAGTTCTGGACCTGATCCGTAATCACATCCTTGAACGC
>JAPLJE010000212.1 GCA_026388755.1 Deltaproteobacteria bacterium
CGTCCGGGAAGATAGCTTGAAACAAACGATAACAGATTCTGAAAAATTAATCGATCAGATGAATGAAACCGCCCGAAAATCCGCGGAAATGATTATTTCCGATGCCGAGGTTAAGGCTCAAAAGATCATGAATAAAGCCAGCAATCGACTTGCCCAGATTCATGAAGATATCATTCAGCTGAAAAGCCAGCGCATTCAATTGGAAGCCCAGCTCCATTCCATTATTGAGGCTCACTATAAACTTCTTGAAATGGGAAAGACACAGATGAAAATGCATGATGCGGATTATGATCGGTCCAGATTGTCAAAAGAGACTGATGCTTCATCTTAAGTGAATTTTATGATGCCATGACAGAGGACGTTACCTATGGCCAAAATCGATGCTTTTTTTAAATTGATGCATGATCAGGGAGCATAAGACCTTCATCTGGTATCTGGTCAGCCCCCTGTGCTCAGGATTAACGGCGAAATGGAACGCATCAAATATAAGGTGTTGGACAATGACATCCTGAGAAGCATGTTGTATGAGATTTCCCCTGAAGACAAGGTCAAGATTTTTGAAGAAACCGGGGATGTGGATTTTGGCTATGAAATTCCGGGATTAGCCCGATACCGAGCCAATTTTTTCATGCAAAAATATGGCGTGGCCGCTGTTTTCCGCCAAATTCCCAATATCATTCAGACAGCCGAACAACTGGGGCTCCCTGGAGTTATCCCCAAACTGGCATTGTTGCCCAGAGGGCTTGTTCTGGTCACGGGCCCCACCGGAAGCGGCAAATCCACAACCCTTGCCGCAATCATTGACGTCGCCAATCGCAGCCGCAAGGATCATATCATTACGGTTGAAGATCCCATCGAATTTGTTCATCAGAGTCAGGGCTGCATTGTCAATCACCGGGAAGTGGGGCTTCATACCCGAACTTTCGGAGCTGCCTTAAGAGGAGCGCTTCGGGAAGACCCGGACATCATTATGGTCGGCGAAATGAGGGACCTGGAAACCATTTCATTGGCAATTGAAGCGGCTTCCACCGGGCATCTGGTATTTGGAACCCTGCATACATCAAGCGCTGCCAAGACCGTTGACCGGGTGATTGAGGTTTTTCCCGCCAATCAGCAGGAACAGGTCCGCTCCACACTGGCAGATGGATTAAGGGCCGTCGTTGCTCAGGTTCTTTTCAAGCGGGTTGATAAAAAGGGACGTTGTGCAGCGCTGGAAATCATGATTGCGACCCCGGCTGTCCGAAATTTGATCCGTGAGGCGAAGACGTTTCAGATTCCTTCCTCTATCCAAACCGGCAAACGTTACGGCATGCAGCTTCTGGACGATGCCATCATGGACCTTTTAAGTAAAGGCATGATCCATCCGGATGATGCCTATGTCAAGGCCAATGACAAGGGAAAATTCCGTCCTTATTTAAAAACGCCCCCGGCTGATTTTACTGAAGCCTGATTCCGGAATAAGGAGGACGTAATGCGAAAACAGGAATGCGATTATATTCTCAACCGAATGCTGGAATTTACCAAAAATGTTTCCGACCTGAATATTACCGTTGGAAAACCCTTTCAGGTGGAAAGTTCCGGCCAGTTGATCCCCGTAGAATTTAACCCGCAGTTTAAAGAGCTCACCCCGTTTCAGACAGAAATTCTTGCCCTTAATTTGCTGAATAATGACCGCCGCCTTACCGAAATTTTGCTCAAGGAAGGCTCCTGCGATTTGTCATATGAACTTCCGGGAAAGGCCAGATTCCGGGTCAATGTCTTTTCTCAACAGCATAAGTTCTCAATTGTCCTTCGAAAGTTGGAAACCCGTATTCCCAGCTGCGCAGAACTGGATCTTCCGGAAATCTTTCTTAAAATGGCAAAAGAAAAAAATGGAATTATCCTGGTGACCGGTGCAACCGGCACCGGTAAAACCACTTCCCTTGCAGCTGTTCTGAATGAAATCAATGAAA
>JAPLJE010000160.1 GCA_026388755.1 Deltaproteobacteria bacterium
CCGCTCTCTCCATCGTATTCGATATCCGCCAGATAGCTGAATATCTTGTAGAACAGCAATGAGGTAAAGCGTTTGAGTGGCGGATCATGCCGTGCGCCGCGCCGGGCGAGCACGACATCATAGCCCTCCTGAGCCTTGGCGTACAGGCGCGGGATTTCCTCGGGACGGTCCTGCAGGTCGCAATCCATAACCACCACCCAGTCGCCATGGCAGTAATCCACCCCGGCGGTGATGCCGTAGTGCTGACCAAAGTTGCGACTGAACTGTATGCCACGCACGCGCGTGTCAGTCGCAGCCAGCCGCTCGATCACCTGCCATGAGTTGTCGCCGCCGCAGTCCTCGACCATCACAATTTCAAAATCCGGCGAGATAATTTCCAATGCGGCCTTCAGCCGCCGATACAGTTCATCAAGGCATTGCCCGGCCATGTAAACCGGTATGACAACAGAGAGGTGCGGGGTAGATGGACTCATTTTATATTCTAATTGCTCATTGATTTATAAAATATTTTCAGGGATTGCCGCAGTGCTGCATCATTGCCAGCTTCGATTTTTTCAGTGAGCGTCGTCATGAGCTTTCACCAACTATTGCTTCCCTGGCGCAGAAGAAACCAATGTCGCGTTGTCTCTGACGATGCTCATATCTCTGAACACAACCCGCGCATTACCCAAACTCCAAACCCTGAATTCGAGCGTTGCCAATCTATTCAAGGTAAACCTGAGCTGGCGCGGGGAGCTATTATCTATCAAAACCGTTTCAGCCAGCAGTCGCTGGTCGGGTGCGGCAGCGACATCCAACCGTGCCGAACCGTCAGGTGCTTCTTCTACCGCCACATCGAAGCTGACAGTGTAAGTGCCAGCTTCGACATCGATATCCGTCCCATGGTACAGCAAGCCCACTTCTCCCTTATCAGCGACAAGGGCGCTGCCAGTGTTCTCGTAGTTGTCATAGAACTTGCCTGTCCGGTGCAGCGATTCCTTTGAGGCAGGGAAACTCTCGGAGGTCTCGTAGCGCCTGTCCCAGCCGGATAGATATTTTGCCAAATTGTGCGGGAACACAAAAATCTGGAACCCCTCATATGAGAGCTTCCGAATTGGTTTACAGTGATAGCGTTCCAGCAAATCCCAGTCAATGATTTCTTGTTCTTCCTGGTCTTCTTCCGGTTCTGCTTTTTGGGTAGACAAGAGAAGAAATGTCTCCCCCTGCCATGCGCTGGGACGATACCATCGGTTCGAGGACAACCAGCGATCAGGCTTCGGCAAGCCTTGATCAATCACGACTTGACGAACGAGAAGTTTTTCGTCACTCAGAACACTGAGAACCCCCGCATTCCAAAATTTTGCATAACCATAGTGCAACCCATTTTCCAGGAGGAAATCCTTGAGTCCATCCAGGGTATTATGACGCTGGACAGTGATGCTTCGATCATATTTTGAACTGATTCCCATCTTCACAAATGCCGGGTAAGCACTCGTCACAAAGCATACCGCCACAGCCGCAGTGAAAAGAGAGACTATCGGTGCCTTAGGCCAATCCAGTTTTTGTGAGAGTGATAGAATCAACGACAGCACCAGTGAAGGCACAAAATAACGAGAGATCAAAATGGGGTCATTCTTTGGCACGGTAGTAGCAATCTGCACAAAAAGCACACCAACAAGCGCCGTCAAAGCAAACGATGCAAGGAAGGCGAAGCCACTGCCTTTTTGCCGCAGCGACGTATGGATTGAGTATGGTATCAAAACCAATAGAGCTATGCCTGCCGCAAGCCTGGCTGCTTCATAGATGCCAATTTTACTCACCACTTCTCCGTCAGCGGTTGGCAGTCCGCCGAATAAGGCCAGAAAACTTTCAGGAGTGATCATAGCATTTCTCAGCATGAAATCATAGGAAAGCCAGCGTGCCTGAAGGGATACCAAATCGTAATCGAATCCGGCTAACGTGACGGAGCGGAGGGCGGCGCCAAGTAAAAAACCCGCTAAAACAATCACAATCGCATACCAGGCATTTTTTATCTGTCCGGAAAATTCAGTATGAGCCAGCCCCTGAATATACCATGCAATCGCAGCTAATAGTGGAATACCAAACGACATGAGTGCTCGCTGCGGATTTGACCAGAACGCAAGACATAAAACACAAAAAAGCGCAAGCCCGTAGTATATTCCTTGCTTCCGGCCCGCATGAAGAAACCTGTATGAGAAAAACAGGATATAGCATGAAAAATAAACAAAAACCCCATAAGATACCTGCCCGTAGAGATTCTCCGCCATGCAACCGGAGATTCCCGAAGCAATAATTGAGACAATAAATACACGGCGAGAAATACTCACCTGGGTCAATCCTGTCAAAAACCATACCCCGGACAGAATGAGCACCGAGGAAATCAGCCCGGATATTGCATGCGACAGATAGCCTGCTGGCATGAATGCGAGCAACGGGATGATAAAAGTATGCCCGAACAGGACAAAAAGATCACCATTAACATAATTCCAGTCATGCGGAAAATACTGGCCGGTTTCGACAATCTCTCTGGCTAGCAGTACCTTGGCCGCGCTGTCTGAATGGAACTCCGATTTATAGCCAAAGAAAAGATACCAGCACAGCAATAAGAGATTGCCCGCCAGAAATAATAGTGCCAATGAAATCCCGGTTTTTTTAGGCCAATTAGCATGTGCAATCATAGATTATTTATCTCACAAGCCTGCGCTACCAAGCCATTTTTAAACGGCCGCTTCCAACCGAACAAGTCGTCTATTCCTTAATTCCTCAAACATCAACCTTTCAGCTTTGCTATCGGGAAGAACGCCACAATCAATAGGATTTGACGCAAGCGGAGTTCTGGTTTTCTGATAGTATAACACACCTTGAGATTTCTTGCCAAAGGCGTGTTAATCCTTTTATACAATTGATTGCTGCCTGTCCAGCGGTTTATCACATCATCTTGTGAGAGTCGGCATAAAAATCGATGTGATGAATCAAAATACAAATTTGATAGTTGGTTATGTCCTTTTCAATTTAAAAAACTGCTTGCAATAGTAACGGTTTTTGATTATTTTATAAAATGACCAAGTGGTCACTTATCAGCTGGAAATCGCTGTTTTTTACGGTCATTTTTATAACATTTTAATATTATGTTAGAATTTATTCATCATACGGACATCCAATATGAAGGATCGCTTCAGTAAAATCCGGGACAAGGTGCTCTCGCAGAAACGCCTGGAGTTTGAGGACGGCCTGTTTCTCTTTGAGAGCCACGATATCGCAGGAATTGGCCAACTGGCCGATATCGTCAGAAAACGGCTCAATGCGAATCGCGCATATTATGTGTATAATCAGCACATCAACTATACGAATATCTGCATCAGCCACTGTCGCTTCTGCGCCTATGCCAAAAACCCAGGCGACTCCGGCGCCTATGCCTGGACCGTGCCGGAAATCCGGGAGCGCATTCTTTCAAGGATCGAAGAACCCATAACAGAGACGCATATCGTCGGTGGGCTTAACCCGGATCTGCCGTTTAAGTACTATACGGATTTGCTTGAGGCAGCCCGGGAAGTCAGGCCCGGAGCCACCCTCAAGGCATTTACGGCGGTCGAACTGGATTTTATCGCCAAAAATGCCGGGCTTTCTGTTGAAGATGTGATCGACAGGCTGAAAAATTCTGGACTTTCCATGCTCCCCGGCGGCGGGGCCGAGGTCATGAGCAACCGAATTCACGGCAGCCTGTTCCCCCGCAAGATCAACGGGAAAAGGTGGCTGGACATCATGGAAACGGCTCACAAATCAGGGCTGATGACCAATGCCACCCTGCTGTACGGACACATCGAAACCCATGAGGAGCGACTCTCTCATCTGATGGCATTAAGAGACTTGCAGGACAGGACATTGGGGTTTTGCGCGTTTATTCCCCTGGCCTTTCATTCGGCCAATACCGTTCTTTCCCATCTTCCCTCCACAACTGCCTTTGATGACTTGAAAACCATCGCCATATCCCGGCTGATGCTGGACAATTTTCCCCACATCAAGGCCTACTGGGTGATGATCGGAGAAAAACTGGCGCAACTGGCACTTTCATTCGGTGCCGATGACCTGGATGGAACCATCATCGAGGAGAGAATATCCCACGAGGCCGGAGCGACTTCCCCCAA
>JAPLJE010000598.1 GCA_026388755.1 Deltaproteobacteria bacterium
ATTTTTTGCTTTTATCGCACCGATTCTTCTGGCGGTATCCAGTCTTGTGCAGATCAGATTCAGGATTTGCTCATCAATGGCATCAATGGCCTTTCGCAGGCCGTCCATGTCTTCGGCCTCTGAATTGTCTCCGGCAGGTGTTGCGGTGTCAGTGCTCATAAAATGATGCGTTCCTTATTATCTATTTTCAGACGGCTTCAGAAAAAGTTCGCAGGCAAGGCGCGCAAATCCTGAGGAGTGAGGTGTACGAATAGTACACCGCAATGACGAAGGATGCAGCGCAACGCAGCATCCGGACTTTTTATGATTCCGTCATTTTTCGGTGATGGTTTCCTGGATAGCGTATCCAAAATGCCGTCCGCCCTGTTCAATGGCGACCAGTACCCTGTCACCCGGTGTCAGATGAACCACCGACACCGGCTCGCCATCCGGCCGCGTCAGTCGAATGGTTTCGGCGTTTTGAACCAGGGTGGTCAGCACTCTGCCGTTTACAGCGGCGGTGATCAGCATCAGGGGCCGCTTTTCGATCTTCAGGCGACCCACAACGGCGGTCGTCGTATTGCCTTCATGGTCTACGATCTGAACCGGATCTCCGGCGCCAAGTTCCGAGAGATACCGGGTTTTGCCGCCGGGAACGCGGGTGTAGGCGTGCACCGGCCCGGCGTTGACCCGAAAAGGCCTTGGAGCCACGTACGGGTTGGAAACGCTTTCGGCATGGACCAGAAAAAGGCCGCTGCTGCTGTTTCCGACCAGCATTCCCTGACCGGCCGTCATCAGGGTGCAGGTGTCCACACATACCCGGTCACCCATTCCGGCCGGCTGAATGCTCAGGATTTCGGCAATCTCCAGGACGGTTTGATCTTCCTGGGACCTTAACCGGGTCAGAGCCTGTTTAAGGGATGCCGGGTCGGCGGCATGAAGCAGAATATGCTTTACGCCTTTTTCCAGAATGCCGAAGGCGGTCTGGGCATCCGCCAGGCTGCTAACCTGGGCGATGACATCGGCGCCTCTGGCAATCAGATTCTCAAGGGGGATGATGCTCCAGTCCTGACACTCCAAAATGACCTTCTTGTCCCGGCAGATGGCCAGGATCGCCTCTTCGTCTTCCTTGCAGGTTATCTGGCAGGAGACCACATCTTCTCCCGGTTTGATATCACCGTCCAGGGCAATGGTCTGAATTTTCCCCAGTTCTTTAATTTTTTCGGAAAAACCCGGGGGGGCCATAATACCGTCCGCCCCGTTTTCAATGGCTGTCGTCGCCATGTCCTTATTCCATGGATCAATTTTGACCCAGATAGTACGCATCATAGTGCAGCCTTTCTACCTGATTATTTCAAGAAGGTTAAAGCCTTGTCCACATCTGCGCCGTCGTGGACAATGGCGGCGATGGCCATGGTCATGGCTGTAGGGTCCCTGTGCTGAAATACGTTTCTGCCGATGGAAGCGCCAGACCCGCCGGCATCCACGGCACCCTTGACCATTTCCAGAATATCGATATCGGAGTTCATTTTAGGGCCACCGGCAATCACGACCGGAACCGAGCAGCCCTGAACCACTTCGCGAAAAGATTCCGTGGATCCTGTGTAGGATACCTTGACAATGTCAGCCCCCATCTCGTCACCGACGCGGGCCGCATGTTTGATGACATTGACGTCAAATTCATCCTTGATGTTTTCACCGCGAGGATAGATCATGGCCAGCAGCGGCATTCCCCAGGCCCGTGCGTCATAACTGACTCTTCCAAAATCATGCAGCATTTCTTTTTCATCGCCGTTACCCAGATTCACCTGGATGGATACGGCATCCGCCCCCAGTTTAAGGGCTTCTTCCACCGTGCAGATCAGGGTTTTTGCATTGGGATGCAGTGAAAGACTGGTGGATGCCGACAGGTGGATGATCAGGCCGATGTCCTTGCCCCGGCCGCGATGACCCGCCTTAACAAGCCCTTTATGCTCGACAATGGCATTGGCACCCCCTTCTGCAACCTTCTGAACCGCTTCTCTCACATTGATCAGCCCGGGAATGGGTCCGATGGACATGCCGTGATCCATGGGGACGATGACGGTTTTTCCGGTATTCCGGTTGATAATGCGCTCCAGTCGAATCTGCTTGCCTAAAATACTCATGATGGTTCTCCTCCTTTTTAAAATAAAAAAGGTCGTGAAGAGTTTTTCTCCACGACCTTTAGAAAAAAAAAGCCGTGGGCAGAGTCTGCCCACGGCTTAGTGCTGGATAATGTTTTAAGGTATCAGCACACCACAGGCAGATCGGCGCTAAAGTAATAAAAATACCCGTAATAATAGCTGACTGAAATGTTATGCTTCATGAGACGATGTTTCCTTAAAGTTTGATTTTTCAAAAACCTAACATCGATTGTTTCTTTATGTCAAGCTGTTTTTTTAAAAATGGACAAGAATTGTAATTCTTGCATCTGATATGAGTTGCCAAAGGTGCGCCTGTTTTAGTGGCCTTTCATGTAGCTGCGTAAAATAGCGTTGATCCTTGTCTGATACCCGGGTTGCCGCCGAAGCCATTCGAGCAGGTCGGCATCAAGCCGTATTGTTACGACTTCCTTGCGCCGCGGCAAAATGACCTTGGCATCCTCCCAGAAATCTTCATCCGTGGGATGTGCGTCAGGATCAGATTCTACGGCTGCGTGTACTTCGGCATCGCTCATGCTCCGTAACCGCGCCCAATTTGTGCCCTTAGTAGCCTTCAATTTTTTTCCAGTAGTATCGTCTTTCATGTGCTTCTGCCTTCCACGCGGATATGATGCGTCTTTCGTCATC
>JAPLJE010000539.1 GCA_026388755.1 Deltaproteobacteria bacterium
GAAGTGGACCCGTCCTGAAATCCCTCGTTTATCGAATTATTGTTCGAATTTTAACAAACCTTTATACAACCGTTGAATTTCAGACTTATATTCAAGCCAAGATGAAAGTGAAGCAACGAATTTCTCATCTCGACATATTTCAAGGAGGTGTCTTATGAAATATATAATAATACTTTTTTTAATTGCAGTTATCGCTTTTTTTGCCTATGGACGGGTTGTCGCTCAGAACAACGGACCCGAATTTTCCATGATGGAGAAAAAAATTCAAACCCAAACAGCCGTGTTTGCCGGGGGGTGCTTTTGGTGTACGGAATCGGATTTTGAAAAAGTTCCGGGCGTTTTGGACGCTGTTTCGGGCTATACCGGCGGCATTGTAGCCAATCCTGGCTACGAGCAGGTGTCGGCAGGCGGCACCGGGCATGTGGAGGCCGTTCAGGTCATCTATGATCCTGCCAAGGTCACCTATGAACAATTGTTGGATGCATTCTGGCGTCATATGGACCCCACAGATGCCGGAGGCCAGTTCGTGGACAGGGGATCTCAATACCGCGGCGTCATTTTCTATGCCGATGATGAACAACTGCGTGAAGCCGAGGCATCCAAGGCAGCCCTTGCGGCATCGGGTCAGTTCGACCGTCCCATTGTCACGGAAATCCGGCCACTGGGCCCATTTTATAAGGCCGAGGACTACCATCAGGATTATTATAAGAAAAACCCCGTCCGGTATCATTATTACCGCTGGCATTCCGGAAGGGATCAATTTCTGACCGGCGCCTGGGAGGTGGATAAATTCGCAACATACATGGAGACGGAGCGACAAAAGATGAAAATGACAACGAACAAAATGAGAAGCGCCGGCATGGGAGAGCCGATGAGCCCGAAGACGGAACCGATGATGTACAAGGTTCCAGACGATGCCATCCTGCGCCGTGAGTTGACCCCTATGCAATATAACGTGGTCCGACGGAACGGCACCGAACCGGCGTTTCAAAACGAATACTGGAACAACCACGAATCCGGCATCTATGTGGACATCGTGTCCGGTGAACCATTATTCAGCTCCACCGATAAATTCGATTCCGGGACCGGATGGCCCAGCTTCACCCGCCCCCTGTTGTCTGAAAATATCGTGGAAAAAACCGACAGAAGCTTCTTGATGACGCGCACTGAAATTCGCAGTAAGCATGCGGATTCCCACTTGGGGCACGTTTTCAGGGACGGTCCAGCGCCCACGGGCCTGCGGTATTGCATCAACTCCGCGGCACTGCGATTCATCCCCAAGGCTGATCTTGAAAAAGAGGGGCATGGTCAATATCTCGGCCTTATTATGTGAAAGCCGATGCAACAGGCCGCGCTTATTTGGGCCTGTTGTTTTGGACTGTCCAGATTAATATAAATTGACCTTGTTAAACGGTTTTAGTACAGAAGATCAGGGAAACGCAGGTGCGCAAGCGGGTTTATCTGAAAACCATTTAAACAGAAGCCGGAGGATTGAATCTCGATGCCTAAAGAACTCTTATTTGGAGACGCCTATCAACCGAGCCAGATTGCTCAGCGGGTTGAAAAAATGGGCGTTACGAAAGCACGCGCGGAAACTTTAACTCTGCTTGTGCTGGCAATACTCGCCGGCGCTTTCATTTCACTTGGCGCTCTCTTTTTCACTGTAGTCGTTACCAAGGCCAGCCTTGGTTTTGGTCCTACCCGTTTGCTTGGTGGTCTGAGTTTCTGCCTCGGCCTGGTTCTTGTTGTGGTTGGCGGAGCCGAACTGTTTACTGGCAACAACCTCCTGGGAATGGCCTGGGCGAGCAATCTGATCAGTACCCGCGATGTTCTGAGGAACTGGTTCCTAACTTACCTCGGCAATGTGATCGGCTGCCTGGCAACGGTTATGCTTGTCGTGTGGGCCAACATCGGCAATCTGAGCGGCGGTGCCGTAGGGGAAATGGCGCTCCAGATTGCGAGCGCCAAGGCTAATCTCTCCCTGATCGAGGCTTTCTCGCGCGGCATCCTGTGCAACGCACTCGTTTGTCTGGCGGTCTGGCTTGCAATGGGTGGGCATAGTGTAACTGACAAAATCTTGGGCATGTTACTTCCCATTAGTGCGTTCGTGGCCATCGGTTTTGAGCATTCGATTGCGAACTGGTTTTTTTTGCCATATGGACTCGCGTTGGATGCGCAAAACGCTGTGTCGATTGTTGGTGTTGGTAAAAACCTTGCAGTGGTGAGCGCAGGTAACATCGTCGGCGGAACCCTTCTGGTCGCCGGCGTGTATTGGCTTGCTTACATGAGAGGCAAGCATAAGCAGTAGGATCGGCCATCTTGAGTCGCAACTGGCGGCGTTTGGCACTGAGGCTCTCGCTACAATGGCACGTAGGAGACGGTACTCCGCTTCCGCTCCGGGCGATTATGGAGAACAATATATGAGAATTCTTTTTGCTGCACACGAGCGTAGTTGGGGCGGATTTTTTGGCATGATTCGATCTGAACTGCCGCAACACCAATTTGAGGCAACCGGAAGATTCGGGTTGGACAGCCTGGAATGTTTCGATGTGCTGATCCCTACCATGTGTGCCGTGACCCGGGAAATGCTCGAAACAAGCGATCGGCTGCGACTCATTCAGCAATGCGGATCAGGGTTGGAGGGGGTTGACATTCCGGCTGCCCAGGATCGAAACATCTATGTTGCCAATGTCCCCACCGATCTGTCCGGCAATGCCGGGTCCGTGGCAGAACTGGGAATCTATATGTTGATCGGGCTCTCCAGGGATATGCGAGGGATGGC
>JAPLJE010000064.1 GCA_026388755.1 Deltaproteobacteria bacterium
TAATGGCCAAGAAAAACCCCTTAAGGGGTGATTAGTATTTAAGCCCTTATAGGGCTTTAATCAAGCCACCGGCTATGCCGGTGGTCATGACTATGCACAAAATCTTCGGTCAGGCGGCTTCAGCGATTGGCGATTGCCGTCTCGTCAAGAACTGGAGAGTTTGTATAACCCATCATCAAGCAATAAAGTCCATCCCGCTTTTCATGTAATGGACAAGTGGGGTTGGACTGCGGAGTTGTCGGGTTCGTCGTATGCGTGGGCCTACTGCTTCACCAGCAGCGGTATAGAGAGCCCGGAGATGCGTTCCAACTACAGTGACTACAAGGTATTGGCGGTGCGGGTCCGAAACTGATGTGGGGTATTTGGAATGATAAGATTCGATACTGCCTTCAAACCTGATCATAATTTTTCCCGCCGCCGCGCTGAGCAGATGATTTTCTCAAAATCATTTACGACGCAGATGCCAGGAAAAAATCCTTTATCATTTTAATCCGCTTAATCCGCACTTATCATTTGCCCCCCCATCACACCCAAAAGACAGAAAAAGTCATATATGACCACTGGTTAAATATGACCCTAATTATAAGGTTGTTAATGACAGTCCTGTAAATGCTTTTTGAACTAATTATTTATAAAAATCAGAATGATGGGTGACGTGACGCTGAGTATTAGAAACTTGGCACAATAATTGAAAATATAACGAGATTAAACTGCAACTCTTAACGAATTTATTTTTGGCCCAAGGATAAACAACCGAGGAGTGACATTCAGGATATTGAGCGAAATTTTACCCTGTCTGTTATCTGAAAAAATGATCTCCCGGAAAAAGTATTCAGGGAACTACAAAAAAATTTTCAATAAAGCAAGGAAAAATGAATCGTGAAAAATCAATATATTGCTTAGCACTGATAGTAACCGTGGCCTCTTTGTTTTTAGTCAACGGCCGTCTGTTCGCATCCGAGACGGATGACCGCATCGCATTCTCAATAAAACAGTCTTATGTGTTCATGAACTACCTCAAGAGCGATGACATTAAAATCCAGTCCACGGATGGCGTTGTCACCTTGACCGGGACTGTTACCGAAGAACTCTACAAATCATTGGCCCGGGAGACTGTTGCGAACCTGCCTGGAGTAAAAAGCGTGGACAACAAGCTGACAATAAAAGGGAAAGCCCCTGCTGTGCACTCGGATGCGTGGCTTATTACCAAAGTGAAAACCACATTTTTGTTCCATCGGAGCGTGAGCGCCACTGAAACTGAGGTTTTGGCAAAAGATGGGATCGTCACCTTGCGCGGCAAAGCCGACAGCGCGGTCCAAAAGGACCTGACGACCGAATATGCAAAAGATGTGGAAGGCGTCAAAAAAGTTAAAAATGAGATGACCGTGTTAACTGCCACAATGAAGCCAGGCGAAAAAACGACAGGCGAAAAAGTGGATGCTATCAGCGAATCGGTTGATGACGCGTCCATAACAGCTCTGGTCAAGACGACGTTGCTGTATCATCGCTCTACCAGTGCCATCAACACCACTGCCGAGACAAAAGAAGGCGTGGTCACGTTGGCGGGCAAAGCCAAGAACGCGGCTGAAAAGGACCTGGCCACCAAACTCGTGAGCGACGTTCACGGTGTAAAGAAGGTGGTCAACAACATGACCATCCAGTGAACCGAGTCCTCAGTACCAACCAAGGCAGCCGGATCGTTGCCGGCTGTTCCGGGTTGTGAAATCAACCGGCTGAGGCCAACATAATTTGGATTGCATATTATTTTAAAAAGGAGAACGAAACATGTCAATCGGCGCAATCTTACTCGTAATCCTGATACTGGCACTTGTGGGGATAATCCCTGTCTGGCCGCATAGCCGGTCGTGGGGGTATGCACCCGGCGGCGGGGTCGGACTGGTAGTGATTATCCTTGTGATCCTGCTCTTACTGGGCAGAATTTAGTCGACTCTTAAATCAAACAGGAGGAATATTATGAAATCAAGCACAAAAGACAACGCAGAAGGCAAGATGCACCAGGTGAAAGGCAAGGTCAAGGAGACCGTCGGGAAAGTAGTCGGGAATCAAGACTTGGAAGCCGAGGGCACAGTCGAAAAATTGCACGGGAAAGTCCAAGAAAAGCTTGGCCAGGTCGAGAAAGTTGTGGGCAAGTAGAAAGAAGGAAGCCTAAATATCCCGGGTCCTAATATTCTGACAAACCAAAAGGAGATTATATGACTGAGAAACTTCAAGTTTATAAATGTGAAATCTGTGGCAATATCGTTGAAGTCCTTCATGCCGGCGGCGGTGAGCTTGTCTGCTGCGGCCAGCCCATGAAACAGACGGTTGAAAACACCGTTGACGCGGCAAAGGAAAAGCATGTTCCGGTAATTGAAAAGGTTCCGGGCGGCTTCAAGGTAAAAGTAGGTAGTGTCGCACACCCCATGGAAGAAAAACATTATATTGAATGGATTGAAATTATTGCTGACGGTAAAGCCTATCGGCAGTTTTTGAAACCCGGGCAGGTTCCTGAAGCCACATTTATGCTGGATGCCGCAACAGTTACTGCAAGAGAGTATTGTAATCTTCACGGCCTCTGGAAGGCATAGTAGTCAGGTTAACAAATCTAAAGCAGAAAGGCTTGAGGCCAAAGAGACGATGGGCTAATAAAACCCTGTGCGCCTTCTTTGCATCAGGCCTGCCTGTTTATGAGGATTCAAAAGAAAAATGTGCAGAACGTATCTTGGGCGACTGCCGGAAAGCGATCCGCTTCACGGTTATCTTCGATATGATATTCAGCCACAGGTCAACGGCTCGTCAGGCAACGCGAGCTACCGGGTATTTCGGCTCAACGGTTCCAACGATGTGTATCTGTACGAAGACAGGTGGACCGGTGCGAAGGTCGTCGGGAAGTTTTTTCGTTCGTCGCGGAAACGGACCATGGAGAAGGCTGTTGCGCTTCTAATGCGCGAATTTGACAGCCTCTGCAGAATGCGTGATTACGGACTGATGGGTTATCCCCACCACGTCGTTCGTCCGCTGGGCTGCAACTCTTGGCTGAACGCGCTTCTGGTCACCGAATACTGCGAAGGCGAACTGCTCAGCGAATTGATCCTCTCCGTGATCAAAAGTGGCGACAAAGGCCGCCTCTATCACAAACTGACGGCCCTCGCGTATTTTCTGTCGGCATTCCACAACCGGACTGCCATCGGCGTAGGAGTCGACTTCGATCAGGACTGCGCTTATATGGACCGCCTGATAAACCGGCTTCTCGAAATCAACGCAATGGGCTGGGCCGAAGCGCGCGAGCTGTATTGGCTGCGCGACCAGTGGCGCAATCAGCCTAGGATGTGGGCGGATCAGCAGGTGATGGTGCATGGAGATGCGACGCCTGAGAATTTCATGTTCGGGGGCGGCCTGAGCGTGGTCGCGTTGGATCTGGAACGGACCAAGCGCGCGGACCGCGTTTTCGACACCGGTCGCGTTGCCGGCGAACTGAAACATTTTTTCATGCAGACGGCAGGGGACAAAAACGCCGCCGATCCTTTCATCGGACACTTTCTCTGGGAATACGCCTGCCACTTCCCGGACCGCGAAAGCGCCTTCCGGTCGATTACCGGCAGGACGCCTTTTTACATGGGGATCACGCTGCTGCGCATCGCACGAAACAGTTGGGTCAAACCCGATTACCTTCGCCGCCTGATCGATGAAGCAAAAGAATGCCTGAGGAGATTTTGATGGTCATCAAAGGACTCATTTTCGATATCAACGGAACACTGACGGATATTCTCACGAACGAATGGCACGACGATATTTATCGCATTCTCAGTAACCTGCTATCATATCAGGGAATAGCGCTTGGCCCGAACGAGGTTAAGGATTCGTATTTTCAGATCATGAAGGAACAGCGAGCGGCGCGCGGTGAGCGTTACCCGGAGTTCGACGCAGTTGGCATCTTTCGCGAGATCATGGCGCGGCACGCGACGAACATTACGCGCCACCTGCCACCCGAAAAGCTTGAACAGCTCCCAATTTTTCTTGCCGAAACGCATCGCGCTGCGTCGCGCTATCGGTTGCAACTCTATAAGGGCGTGGAAGATACCA
>JAPLJE010000073.1 GCA_026388755.1 Deltaproteobacteria bacterium
TTCCTGGGATTTCGAGTTCTGAAAATGATTTCATCGACCACATCCTTTTCAAGGATTTTGAATTGGGTTGGTTTCCCTGCCCTGAAAAGTTTGCGTAGTGCTGAGTTGTTACTTGGGTTTTGAAAGTCTGGATCGATAGAATTGTGGATATAATTGAAAAAAGCTGAAAGAAGGGTGAATCGCAATTTCTTGGTATTCTGCTTGCTCCCATCAGATACCGTGGCCATGAAAGACAGAAGACCATCGGATGTTATGGATGAAAGCTCTATGTCATTGAAATGGTCTTGAAATTTTCGGAGAATGTACTCATAGTTCCGCAACGTATTTTTTTTTCACATTCATCCTCTGATAATTGAAGAAATGGGTGACACACTGTGAAATTATCATGGTGATCCTCCTTTGTTCATGGGGTTAATCAAATGCTTTGACGACCGCCGGTCAGTTCGGCTATGGTTAATGATACCAGAAATAAGCATGAGTAAACGGGCGGCTTAATCCACGCCCAAAGGACGTGGCTTTGAAAGGCACCCCAGAGGGGTGCTGTGAGCGTGCCCTCAAAGAAGGCACGCCAAGTTGCCCCCTGATACAAATATCTATGATTTCTGTTCGCGTTCTTGGCGCTCTTGATAAACAACGTACTTCCGTATCATCTCTTCGTCGAGCCCAACGGTATCAACACAATAGCCATTGGCTGATTGCCCCAATAGGGGCGCTGTTTCAGGTACGGAAACTTTTTGAATACCCGTATCGCTGTTCGACCTTTTACTGCTCCCATGAACTCTGAAATGGAAACCTTTGGAGGTATTTTCACCAGCAGATGGATATGATCAGGTTGGACATTCACCTCTACAATGTGACAGCCCAACTGGCCGCTGAATACCTGTATGCAGTTGAATACTTCCTCTGCTACAATTCCTTTCAGAACACGGTACCGGAACTTCGGGACTCACACTATGTGATATTGACAGTGCCATAACACATGCGATAATTTCATAAATCTGCTCCTCTCTCCTTGAATTGTGGGGACAACTCAAGCGAAGGGTTTAGCAGATGGGCATTTTACAGGCAAAGCCAACTTTCTCTGACCCCGCCCAGAGGACGGGGTTTTTCAAGACAAAATAAAAATCTGGAAAAAAATACTTTCTGATAATGCAAGTATGGTTGACATTTCAAATCTGGTTTCTCGCTATTTCGGGTAGGCCGCCCATACAAAACTACGAGGAACCATAGAAAATTTCCGAGAAAACATACAATTTAACAAAAGAATCCTCTCTTTTTATTAACCGATTCGTTAAGTCAATGACGTTGAGTAGTTGCATTTTTATCTGGATAACACGTCAATATTTATGAGAACAGAAGGAATTCTCCATGAGAAAAGCAGTAATCATTTGTTTCATCATCGCCTTAACTGTCGTCAATCAAGTGAATGCAGATTGTATCACGAACCTATATGGAAAAGTTTTGTGTGGGAGAGGAAAATGTGAAATAGATCAATTTGGTAGGGCGTTCTGTGCCCAGAAAGATGGCGGAATCATGAAAGACATATATGGCAACATCCTATGTGGCGTAGGACACTGCGCTAAGAATTACATGGGCCAAGTATGGTGTTCCGTGGAGCAGGATGGTAGTGTCGCGACTGATTCTTATGGCAAGGTGAAGTGTCTTGGAGGGTGCGAAACTGGCAAATTGGAGCTTTGCGATGAAGCCCAGCAGCCTTGGTAGTTTTTCCAGTCCCTTCATGAGATATAGTCAATAGTTGTGTATGGGCAGTTAGGCGGCGATCCGTTTTTCATTAGTGTCCTCGATTCCGTTGACAAAATTTGCACCTCTTATGACTTTTGCCAGGTGTTCAGGATGATGGAGTCGAATCCATCGCTTTTCTGCGCATTGGCCGAGTCTAAACGCCATTGTCACAACGGTCTTTGAAGAAAAACAGCCTCTGACCTTATCTGTTCGCAGTCTTACGGTTGAAAATGTAGATTCAATCGGATTGCTCGTACGGATATGCCTCCAATGCTCTGATGTGGTATGGAATTAGTGGACACTTTCTTAAGAGTGGATTTATAATCCGCCAGGAGGTGTTCAATGAAAAAGAAGCGAAGCAAATACACACAGGAATTCAAGGAAGAAGCGGTTAAGCTGGTTACTGAACAGGGGTATCAGATTACCGAGGCGGCCCGGAATCTTGGGGTCAATGAAAACATGTTGGGTCGATGGAAACGTCAGATTGAAGGAGTCGGTGAAGACGCTCCGGGTTTAAAAGGTGGAACGGCCATGCTGACTGAGCTGAATCACCTTCGGAAAGAAAATAAGCGCTTGAAAATGGAGCGTGAAATTTTAAAAAAGGCAGCGGCCTTCTTCGCGAAAGAAATGAGCTGAAGTATCAATTTGTTGATGCTGAGAAGAAGGTCTATCCGATAGCTCTTATATGTGTGGTCATGCAAATATCCCGCAGTGGATATTATGCCTGGCGCAAATGTGGTAAATCGTCCAGGCAGAAAGAGAATGAAAGGCTCATTCCCGTAGTCCGTGCGGCCCATAATAAATCAAAAGGGACTTATGGTGCCTGGCGAATCGCAAAAGAGATAGAAGTGCAAGGCAGCTCTTGTGGCCGCACCAAAGCAGGGAAGCTGATGAAATTGGCCGGTGTTGCCGCCAAGCAGAAAAGGAAATTTAAAGCAACCACAGACAGCAAACATAATTTACCGGTTGCTCCGAATTTATTGAACCGGCAGTTTGAAGTGAAAGAGCCGGACCATGTGTATGTTTCGGATATAACATACATTTGGACTCATGAAGGCTGGTTATATCTGGCCGTGATCATAGATCTTTTCTCACGTCAGGTTGTGGGTTGGTCCCTGAGCACTCAAATGTCCAGAAGTCTGATCATAAATGCCTTGCGCATGGCGATCTGGCGTCGACGGCCATTTACGGGTCTTGTATTTCACTCGGACAGGGGAAGCCAGTATTGCAGCAACGATTTCCAGCAGA
>JAPLJE010000351.1 GCA_026388755.1 Deltaproteobacteria bacterium
AGAACGGTTAACCCCGTACAACCGCATTTGGGACAGGATGATTGAATCGTATATCGTTTTTTTGACATAACTTGATTCCTTTCTAATGAAATTTTGCTTCAAAGAATCACTATTTTCTGTGAAAATATTCTAAACTACAAACGCGTACAGATAATAAAGAAGTCCACTGATCTGTCTGAATCCTTGCTGATCAATAGGTTAATATTCATAGCTGAGGGGTGTAATTACCAAAGCCTATTATTTATACTTAATCTTAATGTCAGAATTAACAATCAATTGTCAACAAGAAATCGCTGTATATGATCTGAGCATTAGCAGTCTTGACGCCACCGTCTCCGCAGATATAGCAGATTAGACTTTTCATGGTTTCTTCTGCTCAGCGCATCCTGTCTGCTCATGAATAATTTTGATTACAACGAGTGTAACATCATCCTCTTTTTCTAGCGGGTAGCGAAACTGCTCCAGACCGTTCATAATGTTATGAACGATTTCATCAGCCGAAGATTCAGCATAGCATCTGATTATCTCCTTCAGCCTGTCCCTTCCAAACATCTCCCCTTCAGGATTGTGCATCTCCCAAATACCATCCGTTCCGATGATCAATGCTTGTCCGGGAAGAACACCCCTTTCGGATTGAACATAATCGGCGTCATCAAAAATCCCCAGGGCCATTCCTTTTCCTTTCAACTCCTGAAACTGTCCGGTATGCGTGTCGAAGAGAATGGCAGGATCATGCCCAGCATTGACCCAACGCAGTTGAAGCGACGCCCGATCCAATTCGCCATAAAACAGGGTCATAAACTGGCCGGAATCTTCAACATCCCGAGACAACTGGCGGTTAACATCGGAAACCACCTGCGCGACACTGCCGGACATCGAAGAACGCATGCGTAGCAATGCACGAGCAGTTGTCATGACCAGGGCCGAGGAAACGCCATGATCCGAAACATCTCCGACCACGACGCTGAACCTGTCTGGACTGGATAAATCCGGCACATATATGTCGAAATAATCCCCGCCGGTTTCATCGCAATAACTGCAGGCACCAGCCATATCAATGCCGCGTATCCGGGGAAGGCTTTTCGGCAGAAGATTCTGCTGAACCTCCATTGCCATGTTCAGGGATTTCTGGATCCGAGAACGCTCTCTGAGAACATCTATCATTTTATTGAAATTTTCCGTCATCGCTCCCAGCTCGTCATTGGATCGAACCAATACCGAAGCCGTCAAATCGCCGTTTTCAACACGGGTCATGGCTTTTTCGATATCCTTAATGGGATCGACAATACTGATGGCAAACTGACGGGACAGCACTACAGATGCAGATATTCCGATGACCACCAAAAACATCGTCAGGTTCAACATGCTTTGAAGTACTTCCTGCGGATTCATAAACGCCATCATGCGAGTCTTGTTGTAGGAAAGAAGCGCCATCAATCCCAACGGCAAAATACTGGTCAAGAAAAAGGTGATGAGCATCCGGATTCGCAGTTTCAGTTGGTACGCACCTATCGTTTTTACCATACCGCCCTCCGGGAAAAAATAGGGGCGGATCTTTCGGCACAGGGTTTCCATTGTAAACAGAATGACTGCACTTGTTACCAGACCGGCAAGAACCGTCCCCCCCAAAATACGTACTGCATGCTTCATGCTTTCCGAAAACGCTTCTTTTTCAGGATGGGCCAACATTCGAAAAATTGTCATCAACAGGGAGGCAAGTCCCCACATCAATAGCGTAATTCCGGCAGAAATATAGGGGAGGTTTAGAATCTGACGTTGGGCTTTTTTTTGCAGCTCCAATGGGGCAGCCTGTCCCTTGCGAAGGATATGAATGTACACCATGAGACTTTTTTTCCATCGGTATTGATAAAGCATCCCGATCATGATCAATGAAATGGTGACAATAACGGGGATGACAAAAGCATCATAAAAGGTAGGAAAATACCCTGTCGGCTCGAAATGATAAAAATAGAAAATGCAGATACCTGCGCCTATGGCATTGGCCGCAACATGTAGAACGTTGAAGTTGCGCCATTCATAGTCATTGAATGACGTATTTTTTATAGAAGCAGCCGATATGTTTTCAGTCATGTGAACCTCGGAATAGAAAAAAACTACTATCCGGATAAGAATTTCATTGGCGTGCGCGATCGTATTCCAGCCTACAGTCACGTCAGTGTTGTGTCAACCCCTTGTTGGTGATATACTGATTGCTTATATTTTTCGGTTTTGTCGAACAACAGACCCATGAGGATAGGGAGCGGATCCGGCAGGCCTTCACTTAAGAAATTGAAAACCGACGCCCTCTGTCATGACTGTCTGCATGGGATGTGGCTTATGAATTTGCTACGGCCAGGTACGAAAAGCATTGAAAGCAGGGGCTGGCAGATTTTAAAAAAACACTTATATAATTAAGGCATTGGGAGAAGCAGTTTATGCAGAACTACTCCGGTAGCCGGACTCATCAGACATTCTGGCACCGCACGCTTGCCCTGGGTCTGTTGGCGTTCACAGCCTTGATTCCAGCTGGATTCATCCTGGAGGGCAACAGCCTGGCTTCCCTTGAAGACCGCGCCTCCAATCCAGCCGCATCAGTCGCTGAAAATCACAGAGAATCCATTGAAACCACCATCGATACAGAGTCCCTGAGCAATGCGGAATTAAAAACCAGTCTCGACCTGGCAGAAAAATACAAAAAGGCGCTGACTGCGGAAGCTGTGTATAAAGTTCAGTTATCGGCTTACGGAAATATTCTCCTGCTGCCTCAGACCACTGTAGCGGATTTGGAAAAAGCCCGGATTGACACCCTGCACGCGCGAGACAACATTGATATCAAGCTGAAGGATATTTCCGACAGAACAGACCCGTTCAGCCCAATGCTGGATCAGACCCGGGAACAGCTCAGTCTGAATGAAAAGCAGTTGGCGGACATCAGTGCGGCTCGCCCGGCTGATCTTGTTACAGGCGCTTTGAAAAAAAATCTTCAAGCCCTGATTACCCTGCTGACAGCCAAGCAAAAACGTATAGAAAAAATCCTTGAAATCTATCAGCCGCTGAAGCTTCAACTCGAAGAAACCCGAACCGCGCTTTCCGATCTATCTGAAAAACTGAACCGTCAGATTGCCCTGAAAAAGCAGGAAGCACTCTTCCAGCGCGGCGCATCGCCGCTTCTGGCGCTGAATGTCATGCAGATTGAAGCTGAAATAACGGCTATTTTCAATAAAATTTGGAAGCTATTTTCCGATGATTTCCGGACGTTGTTCACCCGATCGTTCTGGGAATCTGCCGGCCACAGATTATTGACTGCTCTGGTTTTTTACACAGGCATCCTATGGGGACTGATTCGTGTCCGCAGATTTTGTCATAGCTACAATCAAAACGGCAAGCTGGTCAAGACACCCTGGCGGCATCTGGCTTTCAGTATTTTGGAAAAATCCCTGGTTCTTGCCGGAACAACGGCATTCATTGCCGGATGCGTGACCCTTCAGTCAGAATCAGCCGAAATTGCAAAGTGGAGAATCGCTCCGGATTTTCTGTGGCTCTGGCTTTTGACCCGGTGGGGACTGGCAGGCATTCAGACATGGAACCGGCTGCCGTTGCCGTCAATTCCGCCAAGGATCAGTAAAAAAC
>JAPLJE010000039.1 GCA_026388755.1 Deltaproteobacteria bacterium
GAACTGTCACGAGACGAGGCAAGAAGAACAGCGACGAAACTCGGCGAGGTTTCTGCGGCCATCCGACGGGGAGATTTGGATTTCGCGGTAGCTGGCCTTGAAGATGCGGCCAAGGAAGGCCTGGCCCGTACACTTCTGGTGGCCCGCCAGACAGTTGAAAACTCCGTTGCAGCTATACCTCAGTCGCGAGTACTCCGAGGTCCAGACGCAAGTAGCAGAAAACCGGCTACCAGCGCGCGCTCCATTATTTCGACCTACGCTAAAGAGAAACTCGACTCAGCCAACGCAACGCATGCCACACTTCTCGATGTTCTCGGACAGTTCCTCGGTGCCAACGGGCACCGTGTTGAAGTAAACCAGTTCATAGATGCGTACACCAGACTGAAAAGCGGTCCGGCGATCTTCGAGGCGAAGAGTGTAACTGACGACAACGAGTTGGCGCAGATTCGCCACGGGTTGAGCCAGTTGTATGAGTACCGATACCGGCACGATCTGACAGACGCAACGCTTTGGCTCGTCCTTTCGCGAGCGCCAAGAGAGAATTGGGTGGTCAATTACTTGGAAAAAGACAGGGATGTGCACATAATCTGGCTGGAACGCGGTCAACTGTCCGGACCAAGTGTTGAAAGGCTCCTGGAAAGTGGATCTCAAGCGCGGCGAAAACACGAAGATGCTAATCGGGTAGTCGTGGATTTTTCTTCCCTATCTCACTCTCCACCAGAGAGAAGCTTTAGTGGCGTATTGTGATGCAAGGAAACTAGGACACCGCATCTTATGCGGATCAATATAATTTTTGTTCGATTGTGAGCCTCTATGAGTGACTACTGTGCATTTCTGTCAAATTGCCTTGCCATTGGTGAACACAATTCGCAAAGACCTGATGGCAGCTCAATCCGGGATAAGATCGAGTGGAAGCTGAACAATTATGAAGTCATTCTTCTACAGAATGAAGATATGATCACTCAGCCTCTGGACCAATTGAGAAACAGATGGATAGCCTCATCACGGGTAATCATTAAGAATGTCACTCCTCCAAAGGTCGGTGTCGCTGAAAATATAGCACGAGATCTGGCTTCCATGTTGCATTTTGCCGGGATGTCGCAAGTTCATGTCTTTGGGAATGAGTATCCCATGGGATCCGGGAATCGTATAACCTACTCAACAACTGGAATAGCAAAGTTCTTTAGACCTACATTTGACGTGAGAAATGGGACTAATTTAAAATCCTTTGTTGATCAATGCTGGCGATCGTATATACAGCTCAAACAAAAGCGCAAACTTAACATCGTTTTTGAGATGTTGACAGCTTCTGAAGCTACGCTACTTCCATTAGAATTTAGACTTGCTTCGGTATTCATCGCCTTAGAAAATCTCAAGGATACTTATGCCAGAAGCAATAATATTCCTTATGTTAAAGGATATTTTCGAAAGATCAGCTCTCCTCCGAAACACAATTTGTCGAAGGAACGGAAGTATACATTTGAAGAGCTGTTGACTCTTATGCTCAGAGAGGTAAAAATAAGAAAAGGTTTGAAAAGAATTATTGGATTAAGAAATGATATTATCCATTCTGGATTATCAAGAAGGCCTTACAATTCCAAATGGAAGACATTTGAGAATTGTCATGGAATTATACGCCGATATATTTTGAAAATATTAAATTACAAAGGCGAGTGCTGTAGCTACGAAAAGCCAAATTCCCTGTTATTAATATAATCGAACCAACGCCTCGATCCGACGCCCGGGAATCGTGGCAGCATTTCACATGGTTCCTTGGCGGGCGCGGCTTAGGCTTGGCGTTAGCCAAGACTGGAACGTCATTTAAGATGGGACATGAACCCATAAATAAAAGTAACCTGTCAAAGCCTCATATTAATGTGCGAGACTTCCAGTTGTCAGGTGATACCGAATGGGACTTGCCAGCTTGGAATTACCCATTGGCGCAAGGCATTATGCCACTGTGTGTAATCTCCAACGAACGTTTGATCCCTATAGGCACAGCATTTCTTATTAGCAAGCTTGGAGTAGTTGCTACCGCTGCTCATGTGATTTTAGATGCACTGCGTTATGATCCTGGAGCCTATCAAGCATTAAAAAATGGTCATTGTGGTAAAGAATATCCTGTTAGACATGTACAACTTGCAGTTCTGCATCACAGAAAGATTAACGGTGTAAGCCCTCAAATTAACGTTTGGCCGTTGGAAAATGTTCAAATTGCCCGTCCAACCGATCTTGCTTTCGGTTTTTTAAAGTTCCAACAATCGTTTCCTTACATGTCTTTCACTCTCAGCCCGGCAGCTCCTAGAATAGGCGAAACTGTTTTTTCCCTTGGTTATTGTGATAGCAACTTCCCAGATAATGGCATTCCTTTGCAAAAGATTAAAGACGGAACCTTCGATTGGAGCGGTGAATTCTCCCACAGATTTCATGTTGCGGAAGGCAGGGTTAATGCTTTATTTTTGCAGCGTTTTGCGCGAGGTTATGCTGAGATGCCATGTTTTCTTATGGACGCCAATATGCAACATGGCCAAAGTGGGGGTCCGGTATTCAATGCCTCCGGTAATAGAGTTATAAACAAAAGTTGTGTTTAAGGGGGTAGGTGGTGTATCCATCGGTTGATTGTTACCAGGCATTCGACCGACCACTTTTAACAAATAAAAATGGAAAGGATACACACACCATGATTAAAGATAACGTAATTGCCCTGAAAAAGCCAGAGTCCATTATTAATGATCAAATTACCGATATTTTACGCCAGGGAGCCAGAAAGTTGTTGGCCCAGGCACTGGAAGCCGAGATCGATCATTTTATCTGTCAATATGATGGGTTAAAGGATTACCATGGCAGACAAAGGATCGTTCGAAACGGCTATCTGCCCGAACGTACGATTCAGTCCGGTATCGGTTCTGTGCCCGTTCAGGCGCCGCGTGCCCGTGACCGTCACCCGCATGCATCGGAACGGATGCATTTCAGTTCGGCGATCTTACCCCCATATCTTCGCAGAACCAAAAGTATTGAGGAGCTGATCCCCTGGTTGTATCTAAAGGGTATTTCCACTGGTGATTTTTCAGAAGCCATGACCTCTCTGCTCGGAAAAGATGCTCCCGGGTTATCGTCTGCAACAATATGCCGTTTAAAGTCCGTCTGGCTGGAGGATTACGCAAAATGGCAAAAGCGGGACCTTTCCCTCAAGCAGTATGTTTTTTTCTGGGTAGACGGAATTTACTGCAATGTGCGCATGGATGACAAGCAGTGTATTTTGGTCATCATAGGCGCTACGGAAAACGGCACCAAGGAACTTGTGGCCCTTGAGGGCGGTTTTCGTGAAAGCGAGTTGTCATGGACACAGCTGCTTTTGGATCTCAAAGGCAGAGGTCTGGCAAAAGGGCCTAAGCTTGCCGTGGGAGACGGATCGCTGGGTTTCTGGAAGGCACTGGGAAAGATATACGGCAATACCCGGTGGCAACGATGCTGGGTTCATAAGACTGCCAATGTGCTGAATAACTTGCCAAAGAGCCTGCAGCCAAAGGCCAAATCAAAACTGCATGAGATCTGGATGGCTGCCGAAAAAGATCAGGCAAAGCGTCATTTTGACGATTTCTTAAAAATCTATGGAGCCAAATACCCAAAAGCTGCTGAGTGCCTTGAAAAAGACTGCGATGTTTTGTTGACCTTTTATGATTTTCCAGCTGAGCATTGGAGGCATATCCGTACGAGCAATCCGATTGAATCTACATTTTCAACCGTAAGACTGCGAACAGATAAGGGCAGAGGCTGTTTTTCTTCAAAGAC
>JAPLJE010000176.1 GCA_026388755.1 Deltaproteobacteria bacterium
CCATCGGATGAAGAAGAAATGCGCCGCCTGTTTTACCGGTTTTCCGACAAGGCGGTGTATTATCGCTATTTTTCGCCCATAAAAACCATGCCCCATGCCAAAATGCAGCAATACGTCAACGTGGATTTCCGTGAAACCCTGTCCATCGTGGGGCTCACCGGCGATACGGGCGAGGGCCAGATCATCGCCGAAGCCAGGTTTGTCAAACACCCTGGAAAGCCTTACGGCGATGTGGCCTTTGTTGTCGATGAGAAATATCAGGGCATCGGTATCGCCAGCTACCTTTACGCCATGCTGATCCGTCTGGCAAAGGAAAGAGGGCTCCAGGGCTTTACCGCGGATGTTCTCACCTCCAACAAGTCCATGATGAAGGTGTTTGAAAAAGGCGGGCAGGTTGTCAACGCCAGCCTTTCCAGCGGAGTTTATGAGTTGAAGATATCGTTTTCACCGGAGTCTCTGCCGGCTGAAGAAGTGATGCCGTAAGGCTGAAGTGAAATGGATCGAAGCCTGATCATTGTCAACTTTTTTGACATCGTATTTCAAGGAGAATGCTATGAAACATAATGAATGGCATCCGGGTACGCTTTTGGAGACATCCGGGGGATACTGGAAAACCTGCGCCCTTCATGCCGCAGTCCAACTGGATGTATTTACGGCAATAGAAGATAAGCGATTTTCAGCAGAGGCGGTTGCCGGAAAACTTCAGGCAGACCCCAGGGCGCTGGCCATGCTGCTGAATGCCCTGACCGCCATGAACCTGCTGGAGAAATCCGGCGACTTTTATGCCAATACACCCGAGGCCAGGACTTTTCTCTCCAAATCGTCTCCCGGCTATATCGGGTATATCATCAAACATCATCACCATCTGGTGGCGTCATGGAGTCAGCTCGACCAGGCGGTTCAGACCGGCGGTCCGGTTCGGACGCCAGCGTGGCACAGCAACGACGATGCCAGAGAAAGCTTTCTGATGGGAATGTTCAACATGGCCATGACCCTTGCGCCCAGGATCGTTCCCGAAATCGATCTGTCAAGCCGCAGATCATTTCTGGATATGGGGGGAGGACCGGGAACCTATGCCATTCAATTCTGCCTGAAACATTCGGAACTACGGGCTGTCGTGTTTGATCTGCCGACCACTCGGCCCTTTGCCGAAACCACCATCGGGAAATTCGGCCTGTCAGACCGGATCCGGTTTCAGGCCGGCAGTTATCTGGAGGACCCGGTTGAAGGACGCTATGATGTGGCCTGGCTTTCCCATATCCTGCACGGAGAAGGGCCTGAAGACTGTCAAAGAATCATCCAAAAGGCGGCTTCCGCCCTTTCTCCCGGCGGCGTGATCCTGATCCACGAATTTATTCTCAACAACGAGATGAGCGGCCCGCTATTTCCAGCCCTTTTTTCGCTGAATATGCTCCTGGGCACCTCATCCGGCCAGGCCTATTCTGAACAGCAGCTCAGCGACATGCTGGCCAAGGCCGGAGTCCGGAATATTCACCGGATTGCCATTGACAGCCCGAACGACTCTGGCATTATAGCCGGGGTGGTATGATCAAAGGATGTAAAAACATGATGACCGCAGTTGATGCAGATGTATTGATTGTCGGTGCCGGCATCATGGGCCTGACGATTGCAAGGGAACTGGTCCAGAACGGCCGGCGGAACATTGTCGTCATTGAAAAAGAGGCAGAGACCGGAAAGCATGCTTCAGGCCGCAACAGCGGCGTACTTCATGCCGGCATTTATTATGCCCCGGACAGTTTGAAGGCAAAGTCCTGCCTGAACGGTAATTTTCTGATGAAAGCCTATTGCCGTGAAAAACAGCTTCCGCTTTCTGAAACCGGAAAAGTCATTGTCGCTCGAAGCGAAGACGAACTTCCCGTGCTTCAGACCCTGTATGAACGGGCGGTTGCCAATGGCGCGAAAGTGGACCTGCTGAATGAAAAAGAGCTGGCCGCGATTGAGCCCAACGCCAGGACCGTTCAGCAGGCGATTTTTTCCCATTATACCGCAGTGGTGGACCCCCAGAAAATCCTGAAATCGCTGAAAGGAGAACTGGAAGGGTCCGGAAAAGTGCGGTTTTTGTTTAACTGCGCATTTGAAACAGTTGTCGGCAGCAATGTCGTTCAGACGCAGTGGGGCAGGATTCGGTTCGAGCGCTTCGTCAATGCAGCGGGCGCACACTGTGATCGCATTTCAAAGGCCTTTGGCATTGGAACCCAGTATCGGCTGA
>JAPLJE010000463.1 GCA_026388755.1 Deltaproteobacteria bacterium
CGGCGCAGCAGATCCAGGGCCGTCATGGCAAATATCTGCTTGTTCATTTCCCGGTTTCTGAACCGATACTGAAACCGGTATGTCAGGACATCACTTGGAGTTGCCAGACCGATACAGACCGTACCCACGGGTTTATCATCGGTGCCGCCTCCCGGCCCGGCAATGCCGCTGGTGGCAAGACCATAGGTGGCGCCGGTGATCTGCCGAACCTTTTGCGCCATCTCCCGGACAGTATCTTCATGAACCGCGCCATGCCGATTCAAGATATCCTGAGAAACCCCCAGCAGGGCGACTTTGGCCTGATTGGCATACACCACGCCGGAGTAAAGAAAATAGTCGGAGCTTCCGGCAACATTGGTCAGCCAGTGAGCGATCAGTCCCCCCGTACAGCTTTCGGCAACGGCCAGGGTTGATTTATTTTGAGAAAGCAGGCGGCCCACGACGGCTTCCATGGATTCCCCATCGGAAGAAATGAGCTTATGGCCCAGTTTTTCCGAAACCCAGTGGCTTGCGTCCCGAATCAGCACTTCCACCTGATTGGCATCGGTTCCGCGAAGATAGAACTTGACCTGAATTTCAGGGAATTTGGCGCGAAATCCCAGTTTAATTTCTGGAAAAACCGTGGAAAAATCTTTAAGCCGTTCGCCTGTCAGCGATTCGGTCAGACCAAAGGTGGTAAGGGTTTTAACTCGGCAAAACTGCCTGACCCCTCCCTGAATCGCTTCAATTCGGGGAAGCACGGACTCGGAGAGCATCCGGCGCATTTCTGAAGGAACGCCTGGCAGGAAAAAAAACAGGCATTTCCCCAGTTTTATCATGAATCCCGGAGCTGTTCCAATGGGATTCGCCAGACAGGTTGAACCTTCTGGAAGATAGGACTGTTTGATATTGGAGGCAGTGATCGGACGGTGAAAGGACCGGAAAAAGGCTTCAACGATCTCCAGCGCCTCCGGGCTCTGAATCAGCGGCACGCCGGCCGCCCTGGCAGCCGCTTCGGCGGTCAGATCATCCGAAGTCGGGCCAAGCCCGCCGGTTACAATGGACACGTCTGCGCGGGATGCAATTTCCTGAAGCACGGAGACCATGACCGGAATATCGTCGCCAACGGAATGATGACGGACGACCGCCACGCCGGTTTCTTCCAGTTTTTGGGCAATATACGCCGAATTGCTGTCAACAAGCGTACCGGATCGGATTTCATCTCCGGTAGCCAGAATTTCTGCGATCATGGATATCTTTTGAACGTCCTTGGGTATGTAAGTGAGTGAGGACAGATGATTCGCCATCTGTCCTCTGTCGTCTGTTATCTGGCATCAAGCCTTATTTGGTGAACTTGACAACTACAAAACCGGCGTTCATCCGCCAGATAAATATCTGCACCGCGTCGTCTTTTTTCAGCTTGGACATCTGGGATGAATAATCCTTAACAGATTTAATTGCTTGATGGTTGATTTCCTTGATCACATCCCCGGACTGAACCCCGGCTTCTGCTGCCTTGCTGCCGGACTCAACGTTTTCTACCAGGACACCCTCGGTAGGAGATAAATTCATCCGCTTGGCAATCTCCGGAGTCAAATTCGTTACCCGAATCCCCAGCTCATCTTCACGACCTTTTTCAGGATTTTTAGAGGCCAGCTTGCTGTCTTCAGGGCGTTTGGCAACATCAACCGTAAATGTCTGTTTTTTGTTGTTTCTAAGAACCAGTATCTTGACCTTTTCTCCAACAGAGATACCGGCGACCAAATTGGTCAGATCCCTGCTGGTTTCCACCTTGTGGTCATTGACTTCAAGAATGATGTCGTTTGCCTGAATGCCAGCCAGATCCGCCGGATCACCCTTGACAACTTCCATGACCATGGCACCTTTTTTATCCTGAACCCCGTAGTATTCCGCCACATCATCATTGATATCGGAAATGACAACACCAAGCCATCCGCGCGTGACCTCTCCCTTGTTCTTCAACTGCTCGATAATGCCTTTGGCCAGATTGATCGGAATGGCAAAACCAATTCCCTGGCCGCTGGCAATAATGGCGGTGTTGATTCCCACGACCTGCCCCTGCATGTCAATCAAGGGTCCGCCACTGTTACCCGGGTTGATAGAGGCATCGGTCTGCAGAAAATTATCGTAGGGGCCCGAGCCGATCACCCGGCCTTTGGCACTGAGAATACCTGCCGTAACCGTCTGCTCCAGTCCAAATGGGCTGCCGATGGCCACAACCCACTGACCGACTTTCAGGGAGTTCGAATCACCAAACGCGATTACCGGCAAGTTGTTCCCGGAAGGCACCTTGATGAGGGCCAGATCGGTCGAAGTATCTCTGCCAATGATTTCGGCGTTATATTCTTTTCCATCCTTCAGCTTGACCTTAATCTTTTCCGCATTTTCAATGACATGATTGTTGGTGACGATAAAGCCGTCCTTATCGATGATAAAACCCGATCCCAAGCTTCGTTCCTTAAAGTCTTTCTGGGGCTGTTCGCCAAAAAACTTTTCAAAAAAATCATTGAACCGATCATCATTTCCAAATGGATTCTGATTGAAGTGACGATAGGTCCGGCTACTGCTTGGAACGGTTTTCTCGGTTCGAACATTGACAACAGCCGGGCTGACCATCTCCGCAAGGGAACTGAAACTCTCCGGTACCATGGCAACATCGCCAGCTTTGGCCTCTGCGCAAACAGAAGTCCCCAGGAAAAAAACCAGTCCGATCAGAGCAGTCCCCAGGAAAAAGCCGGAAAAAGAAGGATTCTTATTCATACTACTGTGTTGACCAAGCATAACTGCCTCCATCATTATGAGTAATGTTACCGGATAGTTGTTGCAAAAGGCGACAAATCCCGGAAATATTGAGCATTCACCATGCTGCTCCAGCAACGTGTATCAAGATAATTCTACTTCCCTTGATGTCAACTTTGATAAGATGCCCTACCCCAATTCTCTGACATAGATGATCCTTAAATCATACAGGATACTTTGCAGCATGGTGGCTTCATCCTGAGTCAGATTCCCGCGGGTTTTTTCTTCGAGCATGGCCAGAACATCAATCGTCTGCTTGGCCATGAGTAAATTCTTGGTCCGCTTTCCCGCGCCCGGTTCGTCGATGATTCCCAGATTCGCCAGAACAGCGGCATTCAGTGAGACGATAAATGTGGAAAAGGTAATTATCGGCAGCGTGAATGAGGATTTTCCTTTGGCAGAATCACCTCTTTCTGTCGTTATTTCCGGCATAATAATTCTCCTGATAAACGGTTATGAGCTGTCTTTTCATGAAAAAGGCTGAAGGAAAACATCGTTACCCTTCAGCCCATATCTGCCCGTAAGGTCCAAACTAAAACTCCAGAGGGATTGCCATGTTTACAGATGGCAGGGACCGCAGTTCATTAATCACGGCATCGGGAATGGGGGTATCGGTGCACAGGAAAATGATATTCCGGTTCCCTTCCTCCTCCTGCCCGACCTGCATTCGGCCGATGTTGATGTGGTGTTTTCCCAGGCAGGTTCCAATCTCGCCGATGGAGCCCGGCTTGTCGATATTATGAATCAATGCCAGATGGCCGATCGGAATCATTTCCAGCCTGAACGTGTTGATGCGGACGATCCGGGATTCTTTTTTGCCAAAGAGGGTGCCTGCAACCGTATTGGTCATCTCAGACGTGATGGCTTTTACGGTAATCAGATTGACATAATCCTCAGACTCAAAGCTGACAGTC
The DNA here is from genome assembly GCA_026388755.1 of Deltaproteobacteria bacterium. Lineage (GTDB taxonomy): Bacteria > Desulfobacterota > Desulfobacteria > Desulfobacterales > Desulfatirhabdiaceae > RAAP-1. The sequence continues at coordinate 3,714 of JAPLJE010000463.1, forward strand.
TCCGTAATCTTAATCCCGCGTTCCTTGGCAATGATGCGGGCATTCACAAAATTAACATCGTCTTTGACCGCAGCCATCAGAAGTCCTCTGAGAACTGCGGTTGAAACCGGAGTCAGATCCAACCCCTGAAAATCTCCTGCAAACTCGATAATGACTTCTTTAAGCGGTCCGCGAATGAGCTGCGACTGAAGCTTTCCGATCTGATCGGCCAGCGATAAAAATGGTCCGAGTTTAACCAACAGCTCTCCGGTTATCGAGGGAACATTGATCGCATTTCGAATGGTGCCATTTTTTAAATAATCGATAATCTGCTCGGCAATGGCAACCGCCACATTGGTCTGGGCTTCCTGGGTGGAGGCGCCCAGATGAGGAGTGCCGATCACCCGGTCCAACTCAAACAGAGGGGATTTGCCAGGAGGCTCCGTTGCAAAAACATCCAGGGCAGCACCTCCAACTTTACCGGATTTAATGGCGTCGACCAGATCCGCTTCATCCACGATACCGCCGCGTGCGCAATTGATGATCATGACCCCGTCTTTCATCTGGTTAAAAGCGGATTTGTTTAAAAACCCAAGGGTGTCTTTTAATTTGGGCACATGAACGGTAATGTAATCGGAAAGTGAATACAGGGTTTCCAGGGAAACGCATTCAAAGCCTGCTTTTTCAATAAGGTCCCGGGTGACAAACGGATCATAGACAATAACCCTCATTTTAAGCCCCCTGCCCCGGTCTGCCACGATCGATCCGATTTTACCAAAACCGATGACCCCCAAGACCTTATTAAATATCTCCCTTCCCTGCAGATTCTTTTTTTCCCATCTGCCCGCTTTTAAGGACGCAGTTCCCAAAGGGATGTTCCGGGTCAGTGAAAGCATCATGGCAATGGCATGTTCGGCAGTCGTAACCACATTTCCGCCCGGTGTGTTCATCACGATGACACCCTGCTTGGTTGCTGCCGGAATATCGACATTGTCCAGTCCAATGCCGGCACGGCCCACAACCTTCAGGTTGGTTCCCGCCTTTATTATCTCCGCAGTCACTTTGGTGGCACTTCGAATTACCAGCGCGTCATATTGATGGATGATGCTTTTAAGCTCATCCGGAGACAGCCCTGTCTTGACATCCACCTCGATCCCCTCTTCCTTTTGAAACATTTCGACGCCGATTTCACCCAGATTATCACTGACCAGTACTTTCATAATGTTCTCCCTTAACCACAACTTGATAGAATATACTTTCCCTCGGCCCGCAGGCCTGATAAAGCAACTTTATTACTAAGTTCGTAATATAGATTCACGACAAAATCAATTAAAATACAATACCGGCATATCCCACAAAACTTTCTCCAGGACTCTTTTCATGGCTGGTTGCATATGTCACCAGTTTGGATTGAACTGCCCCCAATGCCATTCCCGCAGACAGCGCTGCAGCGGCAGCCCCCGCACAGCAGGCGTTGTGTTTTTCCTGAGCCTCTTGGATAATGTTCAGCGGATTCATGGACAAGATAGTGTCTATCACGCTGCGATCGTTTGAATCGCGGGCCCACTGCAGGGCGGCTTTGCCCCGGCCCTGCGGCGTATAGCCGTAATTGGGGCCATAATGCGTTAAATCCGTTGAACCCAGTACAATAATGCTTAATCCCATTTTTTGTGCCACAGCAGCCACGGTCTTTCCCATCTCTACCGATTTTGGAGAAGGCGGCGCCCCAATGGGAACAATTTTAATGTGTTTCCAAAAATACTTGATAAAGGGGAGCTGAACCTCAATGGTATTATCCGGAGCATCGTCCCCGGATGGTTCGACCTCAAAAGAAGCCTGCAGAGACAGCTCCCGAGCAAGGGGTTCGTGAATGGCGATATTCCCAAAAGGAGTTTCCCAGGCCCCTTCTTTCATGATGGTAAAGGGTGCGTCCGGATACAAATGGGTTCCAAAAATCACCAGGGCATCCGGCCTACGGACCCCACTGCCCAGCAAACGGATGACATCGCAGGCAATACTTCCGGAATAATACCAGCCTGCGTGTGGAACAATTCCGCCGACAACCGGACAAGATGGGTCAGGCAATACGGTTGAGTTTCTGATAAAAAATTCGATC
>JAPLJE010000296.1 GCA_026388755.1 Deltaproteobacteria bacterium
CAAGATCGTAGTTGGGCCCTTTTTGGGGATTTCTGCCCAGGCGGTCGGGGAAATAATCGTGAATGAGAATCTTTCCCCCTGGTTTCAGAAGATTGAGCGCCTTTTCGAGAAGTTTGCGGGCCTCCTTCTCTCCGTAGGTATGGAGAAAATTGCTCATCACGATGAGACCAAAGGTTCTTTCCTTTGCAAACGCGTGGAAACGGAAGTCGGCGCCGACTGTCTCGATCCCTTTCCAATCCGTTTCATCCGGGTAAATTTTGCGTGCGGCCTCAATCACCTCGGGAAGATCTAGAAGAACGCCCCGCAATGCTTCGGCCGGGCCTTCGCCCCCATTGCCGGATGCCGGGAATCGGATTCCCTGATCGGGGTCTGCTCCGGAAAGAGGGGCCGCGAAACAGCGGCAGAGCGCTCCGGCTCCGCCGCCGATATCGAGAACGGGCAGAGACCAGGTTTCATGAAGGAGAATCTCAACGATCTCTCTTGCCTTCTCCCTTGCCAGTTGATCCAATGCCCGGACATAGTTGAAGTTTCTGACCGCGTAATCTTCCCCATCATCCGGCACGGAATCCGCCGCAGGATCTGCCGAAGAATCTAAATGTCCGCAGTTCGCTGCTTCAAGCTCATCATTGCGGGAGATTTTCCGCGTGAGGAGGCGAAAGTTTTCCTGCATGGTGCGGCGGTAGAGAAAAAAATCCCCCATGTAGGAAGGGCTTTTTGCGACCAGATAGCGCCGGGCAGCCTGGCTGTTGAACCAGTTGCCTTCGCTCTCCCCGACCAGTTCCATCCGTTTCATGACCTTCAGGAGTCGGTAAAGGCCATCCTCTCTGCACCCGGATAGCGCGCAAAGCTTTCGGGTGCTCATGGGTTCGCTTTCGATGTGGTCGAAGAGCTTCAGCTCCAGCGCGGAAAAAAGAACTTCCGATTGCCAGTAGGCAGTGGAAAGATCCTCAAGGAACTGGCAGTCCACCCGGGAAGGGTCTGCATCGTTATCGTTTCTGCGCGATATATCGTCAGATCTGGGCATTTTTTATGGCGACTTCCTCAAATGTCTTGATATCCGCAAGAATCCGCGTGGCAGCATCAAGAAGCTCCATGACTATTGCGGCCCCGGTTCCCTCTCCCAGGCGAAAGCCCAGATCCAGCAAGGGTTCGATGCCGAGTCTCTCGTGCATGTAGCGGTGCCCAACCTCCACGGACCGGTGACTCGTGAACAGATACGCTTTTGCGGCCGGAGCCAGCTCGCAGGCGATCAGCGCCCCCGCGGTGGAGATGAAGCCGTCGCAGACCACGGGAATCCCTTTGGCAGCGGCACCGATCACCAGCCCTGCCAGCCCGCCGATCTCGAACCCGCCAACCTTGGCGAGGATATCGACGGGGTCACGAGGATCGGGCACATGCATCAACAAGGCTTTTTCGATGACAGCAATCTTATTCCTGAGGGCGGCATCACCGATTCCGGTACCGCGGCCCGTGAGCTTTTCAACTGGAATCCCTGAAAACGCCGCAATGACCGCGGTCGACGGCGTGGTGTTGCCGATCCCCATATCACCCGTACCCAGAAGATCCACCGGCCCCTGTTCGAAAAGTTCCTTGACGATCTCGATACCGGCCTCGATGGACCGGATCGCCTCCTCCCGCGTCATGGCCGGTCCTTTGGCAAAATTCGCCGTTCCCTTTCCGACTTTCTTGTGAAAGATGGGAAGGGACGGATCAAAATCATAATTGACTCCCAGATCCGCTGCAATAACCCTGGCGCCGGCATGTTTTCCAAGCACGTTGATCGAAGCCCCCCCGCCGACAAAATTCAAGACCATCTGGGGGGTCACTTCCTGAGGAAAGAGGCTGACCCCTTCAGCGACAATCCCGTGATCGCCGGCACAGGTCACGATGACCTTGTTCCGGAGACGCACGTCAAGGGTTCCGGCAATGGCAGCCAGCCGGGCCGATACGTCCTCGAGAATGCCCAGGCTTCCAGCCGGGCGCGCCTGAGCCGCAAGCCTTGCAAGGGCCTTTTCGTAAACCATTCTATCGGGTGTCCTTATGGAACCGATGGTATGCTTTAGCTTCTCCATTTTCAAACTCCTTAGGTATCTAAAAGATTTCAGTCCACACGTGAGATTTTATCGCCCCGGATATCATCCTTGAAAACCTCCATTCCCTTTTTCATGGCGCAGAAATCACCGCACATGGTGCAGGTCTGCTCCTCTTGTGGCGCCCTCTCCGCTCTTTTCTTTCTGGCGATTTCCGGAAAGAGAAGCTCTTTTTCCAGATCGTTCCAGCGCATGTCCCGTCTTGCCAGCCCGGCCCGCTTCTCCCGCTCCCGCTTTTCCGGATATTTGGCGATGTCACCGATTCGCACAGCCAGCCGGGTGACCCGGACGCCCTCGCGGACATCGGCCTCGGTGGGCAGCGCGAGGTGCTCCGCAGGCGTAATGTAGCAGATCAGGTCCGCGCCGTACCTTGCCGAATGGGCCGCGCCGATGGCAGCTCCCACATGGTCGTACCCTGCTCCGGTATCCAGGGGGATCGGACCGAGAACATAATACGGGGCATTTCCGCTCATCCGTTTTTCCAGCATGATGTTTCCCTCGATCTCATCCAGGGGAACATGACCGGGGCCTTCCACCATCATCTGACATCCCATCTCGCGGCCAAGCTCGGCAAGCTCGCAGTTGATGATCATCTCCGCCATCTGGGCCCGGTCGTGGCTGTCGTGGATCGCACCGGCACGGATACCGTTTCCGAGGGAGAGCACCGCATCATATTTCTTCATGAGGCCGCAGACCCGGTCGAACTGCTCGTACAGGGGGTTTTCCTTTCCGGTTGCATCCATCCACGCCACCATGAATGTTCCGCCTTTTGATGCCAGCCCGCCGTAACGGTAACCCTGCTTGCGAAGACGCTCGATGGTGTACTGGTTGATTCCGCAGTGGATCGCCATGAAACTGAGGCCATCCGATAGTTGCTGTTCGATAAGATCGAAGAGATACTCGGGATCGAGCCGGCTCGGGTCCTTGAATCGCCTGGCGGTTTCCTTGAACGCCTGATACAGGGGAACATTGCCGACTGGAAGGCGGGTGGCGGCCAGAACCTCTCTTCTGACCCGGTCGAGATTTCCCCCGGCGGAAAGCTCCATGAGCGTGTCCGCCCCCTCCTCCTCGGCGGCAAGGGCCTTGCGGACTTCCTCATCAATATTACAGATATCCGAAGACGTGCCGATAGAGGCGTTGACTTTTGTACTCAGCCCGGTGCCGATTCCCCTGACGATCTGATCGGGACGGTTGGGATTGTTCGGAATGACGATCTCCCCCTTTGCAACGCGCTGCCGGATCACTTCCGGAGAATATTCCTCATCGACTGCCACCTTTTCCATCTGGCCGGTGATCACCCCTTCGCGGGCCAATTCAATTTGGGTTTTTATGAAACACTCCAATGCCTGTCTGATAAATTCGTCAAAAAAAAAGGGCTCCGAAGAGATAAATATCTCCTCAGAGCCCTTTGCCATCGCGCCCTTAAAACAGATCACCCGGTCCGTCTTCTGACTTCCGGATGGCGCCTCTCCTTACAAGCCTTCCCAGCCCAAAGGGACCAGTGGCCGCCTCCACAAAATCCACGGAGGCAAATGCAAGGGATATTCCGGTTACAGCGATGGGACCGTCACGGATTTCAACCGTGTTCCGATAACCAGGCGATTGTCTTTTTCTCGTATTGTTGCCTTTAGTTATAAAATCACTGACAGATAGTCAAGATTTTTCTGGAAATTATCCAAAAACGCCGGACTATTTTACCACAATCCGGAATTTTCC
>JAPLJE010000799.1 GCA_026388755.1 Deltaproteobacteria bacterium
GCAAATGACATTTATTCTAGTGGATCACATGGATGAAGTGCTTACCCATGCATTGATTTTGGAGCCTGGAACCCACTTGTTTAATGGCAATGATATGGCTTTTGACATCATTCCCCAGCAATCGCAGGAATCTCATCAGACCCATCCGTTGGTTTGATTTTTTCCTTGACACTCATTGTACCTTTCTGTATAAGTTCAATCTCTTTGTGATTGAAAAAGAAGGGCGGGTAGCTCAGCTGGGAGAGCATCGGCCTTACAAGCCGAGGGCCACAGGTTCAAGCCCTGTTCCGCCTACCAGATCGGTTGTATTCTGCTGATTTTGGTTTGGCAATTTCACAAAGAAACGGGGGCGTAGCTCAGTTGGTTAGAGCGCCGGCCTGTCACGCCGGAGGTCGCGAGTTCGAGCCTCGTCGCTCCCGCCACGCGATTATCAGAGGGGTTACACATTGCTGTAATCCCTTTTTTCATTAAGACTCAAACAAAAGGAAGGCGTCAATGGCAAACATTACCCCTCATTGCGAAGGCTGTGTAAAAATTAATGCCAATAGCGACTGTTCGGTTTATCCCAATCCCGCGTTTATGATGCGGTGGGTAGATGATAAAAAAATCAAAGTTGGTTGTGCATTCAATGCAGCAAAATTTTCTGAAACAGCTTCCAAAGAGAAAGTTCGCGTCGGTCAACAGAAACAAAAGAAAAAATAACCTGATTAACGGTCAAATCCCGTTTTTTCCTGAAGACGTTGTGAGGCGTCATGCGAACGCCTTACAACGAACAGCCTCATTTTCTTTTTTACGATTTTCCCCCGGATTCAGGCCATTCTTTCTTTTATTCATTTTATTCGATGCTTGCCGATATCATCGTTTTCAGCCAACAGACTTCCCTCCTTTCCGACTCTCCGCTTTCAATGAATCCGCCTCGTTATGGGAGGATATCTTGCCTTTTACTTAAATTGCTGATAAGCAGATTCATGTTATCTTTTTGACCCGTGAAAGATCATTGATGGCATTTAAAGGTTATGAAAATCCATTTTCCTCCCCGTATAACTGTAATATGCGGCCCTACCGGTGTCGGAAAAACGACTGCGGCCATTGAAATCGCATCTTCACTGGATGCTGAAATCATCAATGCGGATTCCATGCAGGTTTACAGATACATGGACATCGGAACCGCCAAACCTTCCGAGCTGGAACAGGCGCGTATTCCGCACCACATGATCGATATCGTTAATCCGGACGAGCCTTTTGATGCACAGCGTTATGCGGATATGAGCCGGAATCTCGTTTTTCAGCTTGCCGAACAGGGAATTCCTGTTTTGGTCGTTGGGGGAACCGGATTTTACATCCGCGCTATGATTCGTGGATTGTTTGAATCCGGTTCCGGGAATTCCGAAATACGTCTTAATCTGAAGAAAGAAGCGGATTCAAAGGGGACAGCTGAACTCTATCACCGCTTATGTGAATTTGATCCCAAAGCCGCGGCAAAAATTCATCCCAACGACGCTTTCCGAATTGTTCGAGCACTTGAAATTTTTAAAACAACGGGCCAACCCATTTCGACCTTTCACCAGGAGCACCGGCAGGCACCTCCTCTGTTTGACGTCCTAATAATTGGACTTTCCCGGCAAAGAGACGTATTATACGAACGGATTAACCATCGTGTGGATTTGATGGTTGAAGATGGGCTGGTCGATGAAGTCAAATCCCTTCTGAAAGGAGGGTATTCATCCGAGTTAAAACCCCTTCAATCCATAGGATACAGACATATTGTGGATTTTTTTGAAGGACGCATGAGCTGGGATGACACCCTTCAAATGCTGAAACAAGACACACGACACTATGCCAAACGTCAATTGACATGGTTTAACTCTGACTCACAAGTAAAATGGATAGATGCGGATCACCTGGATGAAATTACCAACACTATCAAGTCATTTTTATATTCCTGAAACGTTTCTTTTTCGAACGATGATGAAAAGAAAATACCATGCTTTTATTATAGCAACTGTTTGGATCGCGATATTCGGGATGGATTTTCTTGGTGCGGATTCGAGTCAAGGCTCGGCTGCCTATATTTCGCAACCTACATTCAAATCGCACATCATGAA
>JAPLJE010000246.1 GCA_026388755.1 Deltaproteobacteria bacterium
GATATGTCTGAGTAATGTGTCGAACGATCAGCGGAATCTGAAGCCGATCAGCGGCCCGGCGGGCGTTATCGGATGAGAAAAATGGGGTTTCAAAACTGATCCACTCAACGCTAATCCCTTGATTCCTCAGAACGATTGCCGAGAGAATGCTGTCTAAACCGCCAGAACACAGCCCCAATGCCCGGACTTTATTTTCATGTTTATACATGGTATGGTTTCAATAATTTTAACTTTTTATGAGTTCATCGATCATGACACTGAAAGAAAAAGCCGACAAAATTCGTCAGATACTAAGTACCGCCTATCCCGATGTCAAGACACAACTGGATTATAAGAATCCGTTTCAGCTGCTGGTCGCCACCATTCTATCGGCCCAGTGCACGGACAAACAGGTTAACCAGGTGACACCTGCCCTTTTTCTCCAGCTATCCAGTCCGCGGGATTTTGCTGAAGCCGACATTGAAACCATCGAAAAACTGATTCGCCCGACAGGCTTCTATCACAACAAAGCCAGAAATCTTCGGCTCTGTTCCGAAATGCTGGTCAACCAGTTTCACGGCAGAGTACCCGATACGCTGGAGGAACTCATTCAACTGGCTGGCGTGGGACGAAAAACAGCCAATGTTGTTCTGGGTGCGGCTTTTGGAAAACCCGGAATTGTGGTGGACACCCATGTGGCCCGGATATCCAGACGCCTGGGGCTTACCCAGAACCAGAACCCGGAAAAAATCGAGATGGACCTGATGGCGCTCATTCCCAAAAAATCGTGGAATGCGTTTTGCTTGCGCTTGATTTATTTTGGCAGAGAGACTTGCAAGGCCAGAAAACCCGGATGCCCGTCATGCCCGCTCCTGCATCTGTGCCCATTTGGCGCCAAAAGCTCCGGCGCCTGAAAAAATGAGTGGACATTTCCAATCACGCGCAGCTCATTATGAAGCTGCCGCAAAATAAAATAGTAGATTTAACCCAGACGGTTCCGCAGTTCTTGAACCAATGAAGGACTTGCTATTGAAACTCAAGGATGCCCTTAAAAACGGATGAAATCACTGCTGAAGTCCTGCTTGAAACTCCTTGATCTATCGATTGTAAAAGGGTATAGAAATACGTGAGATAAATAGCCAGACTAACGATAAGTCCCTTTGCAACTCGACTGTAACGAGGCAACCAACTCCATGAGTACATCGACGGAAAATACGCCCAACGCCCCGATAAAACGTAAAAAACTGGGAGAACTGTTGCTTCAGGCAAAACTGATTGATCAGAAAACGTTGGAAAATGCCCTGGAAATTCAGAAATTCCAAAAAAAGAAACTTGGTCAGATCCTCGTGGATCTGGGGGTTATCGATGATGAAATGATCGCAAAGGCACTGGCCAGCCAGCTTAAAATCCCCCTTCTTCGACTGAACGATGTACAAATACCGAAGGAGGTGATTGATCTTGTGCCTCAGGACATGGCAGAAAAATATATACTGCTTCCGGTCAAGGTGATCAAGAAGCAACTGGTTATTGCAATGTCCAACCCTCTGGAATTTTACGCCCTGGACGATCTGCGGTTTGTCACCCAGATGAGCATTTTCGTGACGGTTGCCCCCCAGGACGACATTCTGTCCGCCATCCAAAAATTCTATCCCAAGCGAAGCCTTGACAGAGCCCTGGGACCGAATATGGGTTTTAGCGAAAACGTTGAGATTGTTTTACCGACCAAGGAAAAAGAACACAATGTTCAGGATCTGTTGATTTTAACCGAACTGCCGCCGGTGGTACGCTTTACCAATACCGTTCTTGCGGATGCCATCAAAATGAAAGCCAGCGACATTCACATTGAACCCCAGAAAGATAACGTGATCATCCGTTACCGGGTTGATGGCATCATGCGGGAAATCATGCAGATAGACAAACAAATTCATCTGTCGCTGGTATCCCGAATCAAGATAATCTCCAACATGGATATTTCAATTCGCCGCAAACCCCAGGATGGAAAAGCTCAGGTTAAGGTGGATGATTTCCGTTTTGATCTTCGAATTTCCTCCCTTCCGACATCCTATGGAGAAAAAGTGACCATCCGTATTTTGAATCCCAATGCCGGAGGCATGGGAGTTGAGGAGTTGGGGTTTTCCGAAAAAGATCTTCGGCATTTTACCGAGGCCATCGTCAGACCCCAAGGAATCATTCTGGTAACGGGCCCAACGGGCAGCGGCAAATCCTCGACA
>JAPLJE010000382.1 GCA_026388755.1 Deltaproteobacteria bacterium
ATGGCCGGATATTTTAATCCCACAAATCCCATGCAACGTGACAGCTCTGCCAATCCCCATTTTGTCGGCATACCCGCTATAGTTTCCCGCCTGGAGATCCTGGCGGATCTGACCGGAGATGGGGATACTGACGATGAGAATGAGAAGATCATCTATACCTTTGATTCAGCCAATAAAATGATTCGAAGAAATACCGGCGGAGGGGCCCAACCTTTTGCCGAAAATATTCAAGCCTTCTCCTTTTCATATTTTGACGCTGATGACAACCCTGTTACAACCGATGCTGCGATACGAAAAATCAGAATCACCATAACCGCAAGGACGGTAAAATCTGACCCCCATCATCCTGGGAACGGAGCCGGAACCATAACGCTTATCGAAGAAGTTTCTCCCCGAAATCTAATGTTGCGTTGACTGGGGGAGCGCAATTCAAGGCAGTTCGTGAAGTATATTCTCTAAACAGGGAGTACACGTTTTGGACTTTACAGAAAATCCTGGCAATAATCGTGGGGTGGTGTTGTTCACAGCCCTAATGTTTGTCTTGATCATGTCAATCCTGGGCACAATCGCCTGTATTATTACAGCAAATGACTCGACAATAGCCGTCAACCACGAAGTGTCCAGGAAAGCATTTTACAGCGCCGAGGCTGGGGTGCATTTTGCGCTTGCATCGATTCAAAAAAATTTGAAGGCGAACACGATGACTCTTCCAGAAACGGATGGGGCCGTTGAATCCTTATCATCCTGCATGCTGCCGTCAGATCCGGATATCACAGATATTTTTTTTGAATACCTGCCGACCGGTGCACCCGTCTTAACCCGAATCACCGAAAATGAGTACCAGTTCACTGCTCGCGGTTACGGCACAAGAAATGCTGATGCAGACATTCGTGTCACCTTCAAAAACCGTTCCGCCTTCAAATTTGGCGCATTCGGCGACAAGGGGTTTACAGCACCGGAGTTTTCATATTTTTACGGATATGACAGCACCGTCACGCTAAATCCGGGCGGTGATGATGGGACAAATTCGTGTGATATCGCTTCCAACCACAGCGTGACCCTGTCCGGCAACACTGAAGTTCACGGGCATATTGGTCTTGGCAGCTCTGAAACAATTACTGCTGTTTATAACCCAATCGGGAATCCCGAACCTCATATTTATGGTATAGGCAATGCTGTTCGGACTGTCGGACGTGTAGAGCCTGATCCTTTGGGCATTGTTGGCGGAGAGTATGCGGAAAAACTAAATAGCTGTCGCATATTCAGTGATAATGGTATAATTCCGGTTGACCTGATACTTGGAAACGGAGAATCCGTCACACTGGTCGGAAAATCCGGCGGCGCCAATTATTATTTTACAAATATCGAATTAAAAACCGGTGCGACCATGAACATCAACACGTTGGACGGACCGGTCAATCTTTTCATATCTGGTGAATTGGATGGAAAAAACGGCACAATCACCCATGCCAGTGGAGATCCCAAGAAATTTGCCATTTTCTCAGACAGATCCGAACCGGTATCAATATCGAACTCAAGCGCGTTTTACGGCGTTGTATATACGCCCTTTGCAGACCTTGATATCTTTAACGGTGCTGCATTTTATGGCGCCATTTTTGCTAAAACTATTGATATGAAAAAATCTGGAATTTTTTATTTTGATATCGCTCTGAAAGATAAATATTTAACAAAGGATGTGGCAATGTCGTCATGGTATGAGGTTCGCAGATAGAATATTTGGGATGCGGTGATTGTGGCTGCAGGCAAAAAAAATAATCACGGAAGACCTGATTCACGGCCTGATCATCGAGAGCATCCTGGTTGAAAATCCATTTTTGTAATAAACAGGTGAAGAAAAAATGATTTTATCATGGAGAAGGACTTTAAGGAGTGCCCCGTTACCATGCGGGGTTTGTGAATTATGACAATATCAGCGCGGCGTTTGACATCTCCTGATGATATCCTGAAAGTATTGCTGATGAAAGGGGCCATCTCCGAGCATAATGCCAGGGAAATACGCCGGCATTATGATAGCCTCTTGAAGAAGCTTGAAAAAAAGTGCTCCCCATCCGGCAATGGAAACACCCAGAAAGACGGCGCGTCCCTGACCGCTATCGATGTACTGGCATCCTTGAATCTTACCCGTGCGGATTCTCCTTCACGCCTTCTGGACGAAGATACCCTGTGCCGGATTATGGCTGGAGAGTGGCAGATTCCCTATCGAAAAATTGATCCCTTAAAACTGGATTTAAATCAGGTGACAACGACCATTCCCCGTTCGTTTGCTTTCAAAAACCTGATGCTGCCGCTTTCCATTCAGAATAATACCTTGACCGTTGCAATGGCCAATCCCTTTGACCATGAAGCCATCAATGATATTTCCCGTGCCAGCCAGATGAAGGTGGAGGTGGTTTTCAGCTCCCGGTCGGATATCATTAAGTACATCAATGAGTTTTATGGATTCAGACATTTCATTTCGGAAGCTGAAAACCGCTTTGGAGATGCCGGAGTTGATCTGAGCAATCTGGAGCAGTATGTACGTTTAAAATCTGCGGACGAAGTTCCATCCAATGATCAGCACATTATCAATGCCGTCAATCACCTGTTCACCTATGCGCTGGATCAGCGGGCAAGCGATATTCACATCGAGCCCAAACGGGATGTCAGTCTGGTCCGAATGCGGATTGACGGTTTGCTTCACACCATTTACAGACTTCCCAGGAACGTACATCCGGCAATTGTCAGCCGCATAAAAAATCTCTCCCGCATGGATATGTCTGAGAAGCGGCGGCCGCAGGATGGAAGAATCAAGACCAACAAAGCGGGAATAGAGGTTGAAATCCGTATTTCAACGATTCCGGTTGCCTTTGGCGAAAAAGTGGTCATGCGCGTCATGGATCCGGACATTTTGTTTCAGGATCTGGATAAACTGGGGTTCACCGAAACGGATTTGATCCGCTACAACCATTTTATCAAGCTGCCTCATGGGATTGTGCTGGTCTGCGGCCCTACGGGAAGTGGAAAATCCACAACGCTCTATTCAACCCTCAAGGAATTGTCTTCTTCCACCCTCAACATTACCACCATCGAAGATCCTATTGAAATGGTGCATGAGGATTTTAACCAGATTGCGGTGCAGCCGGCGATCGGAATCACCTTTGCAACGATTTTGCGCAATATTCTGAGACAGGATCCGGACATCATCATGGTCGGAGAAATGCGGGATCTGGAAACCGCCCAGAATGCCATTCAGGCAGCCCTTACCGGGCATCTTGTCCTGTCGACCATTCATACCAATGACGCACCATCGACCGTCATCCGGCTGCTGGACCTCGGCGTGCCGGCATTTCTGATTCAGGCCACACTGGTGGGAATACTGTCTCAGCGACTGGTTCGAAAAATATGCCCCCACTGCAAGGAAGCCTTTGAAATGGATGCCGCTGAGCTGCTGCAAATGGGTCTTACAACCCGTCTGAACGGACCCATCCGTCTGTTTAGAGGAAAAGGTTTTGATCGCTGCAGAGGAACCGGTTATCATGGAAGAGTAGCTATTTATGAGGTTCTGGCATATTCTGAGGAGATGAAACATCTGACAAACAGCAATGTGGATCTGGACGTTCTGAGACATCAAGCCATTTCTCAGGGCATGATCTCCCTTCGGGAAAACGCCGTTAAAAAGCTCCTGGGAGGCGAAACCACC
>JAPLJE010000055.1 GCA_026388755.1 Deltaproteobacteria bacterium
CATTGTACGGACATCATACGGGAACTGATGGATTTAAAACGCTGCTGGCCATATCGCTCTGATCCAGCCATCGGACTGATCCATTATTTTTTCAACGACAAACTTTATGCCAGAGCGCCGGTGGATTATGCAGCCATCAGCGCGGAACCATCCCCTTATGACAGAATTTTTCAGGAACTGGGATCCGAATTTGGCTCCATCAAAGCGCTTCGGGAAGCGGAATCTATCGTGGAGGATTTTCTGAAACGCGCAGCACTTTTGCACCCCTGATTTTTCGTTCTTTCAGCTCAATCAGGGCATCATTGGCTGATTCCAGCGGAAATACCTGAATTTCCGGAATGATGGGGATCCGGGAAGCAATTTCCAGAAAATCGGTGATATCCTGACGCGCGACATTGGCCACGCTTTTGATTTCCTTTTCCATCCACAAGTGACGGGGATAATCCAGGCTCATCAGAATATTTTGATCCAGCGGCTCTTTTCGAATCGCATTGATGACCAGCCTGCCGCCACTTTTCAGATGCTGCAACGCAAATACAATCGGTTTCCATACCGGCGTCGTATCGATAATGGCATCCAGCAACTCCGGAGGGGGTTCTTCGGTATCGCCGGCCCAGACTGCCCCGATTTCCCGCGCAAAGGATTGTTCGGCGCGGCTTCGGGCAAACACGAAACACCTGCTCTGGGGAAACCGGTAGTTCAGCATTTTCAGCACCAGATGGGCGGAAGCGCCAAAACCGGTCAGGCCCAGAGACTGCCCGTTTTGAATATTCGCCAGCCGGAGCGAGCGGTATCCAATGGCGCCGGCGCACAGAAGGGGCGCTGCCTGGACATCGCTGAAACACTCGGGAACCGGGTATGCAAACGCCTCTCTTGCGATCATGAATTCGGCATAGCCGCCGTTCACATCTCTTCCGGTCGCCAAGAAAGACGGGCACAAGTTTTCGTTGCCGTTCCGGCAGAAATCGCAGGTTCCGCAGGCGCTGTATATCCATCCCACGCCGACCCGTTCACCCGGATGGAATCGGGAAGCATTCGGTCCGCATTTGACCACACGGCCCACAACCTGATGACCGGGAATGACCGGGAATTGGGGCGGCGGCGTGCGTCCCTCGATTTCATCCAGTTCCGTGTGGCAGACGCCGCAAGCTGAAACCCGGATCAGGATTTCCCCTTCCCCGGGTTCCGGAACTGCAAGTTCCATCTGAGCAAGCGGCCTACTGCCCGCGGAAACGCCGGTGACGTTGGTAATTACCATTGCTTTCATAAATTCGGGAGATGTCATACCAATTATTCCGATTATCTTAACAATACACTGGAAGCGCAAGTGTCCCGCCTGCCAGTTGCGGGCGGGACACTTGCGCTTCCAGTGGCATTCTGATACTTGGGGGAAGCCAGGGTAGTCAGGAACTATCTGTGTGACGTCCGAGCCATGCTTCATGCAATATGTGGATATTTTCTGAAAATCAAGAAAAATTGACAGGATGCCCTCCGATGGAAATATTTTGATTCCATCATTGAATGATAACTGCAACTTTAGTATAATCATTCATCGTTATACAGACACGACCGTACTTGAAAGCAAAATGGCCATGGCGTATGGGTTGGATATTCATACACCATGGCCGTTTATCTTCCGGCAAGGGTTTTTATAAACCACCGTACCTTCACACGACCCATAATGAAAGTGCTATTCCGCAAAAAAACGGGATAGCAAACAATTCCATGCCGAAACAGACCTTAAAATTGATATCCTGGAATGTGAACGGCCTGAATGCGCTGATGGCCAAAGGATTTGTTCAGATGGTCAAAGACCTGGACGCCGACATTATCGCCATTCAGGAAACCAAGCTTCAGGAAACCAAGCTGACTGAGGCGATGAAGAATATTGACGGGTATGAATCCTACTGGTCATTTTCGACCGTTAAAAAAGGCTACAGCGGTGTGGGAACATACACCCGGGTACCTCCCCTTTCAGTCCGCCATGGCATCGGCATTCCCGAATATGATCAGGAAGGCCGAATCTGTGAAATGGATTTTGGGGACTTTATTTTTTTTAACGTGTATTTCCCCAATGGCCAGATGGGAGAAGACCGCCTGCAATACAAACTCAGCTTTTATGAGGCGTTTTTTGCCCATGTCGATCGCTATCGCCTCCAGGGCAAAAGTGTGATCATCAGCGGTGATTTCAATACGGCTCACAATGAAATCGATCTAAAAAATCCCAAGGCCAATGAGAATTATTCCGGCTTTCTCCGTATTGAACGGGACTGGATGGACCGCATTCTTCAAAACGGATACGTGGACACGTTCCGGTATCTATACCCGGATATCGCAAAGTATTCCTGGTGGACCTACCGGTTTGGAGCCAGATCCAGAAATATCGGATGGCGGATCGATTATTTTATCGTTTCTCAGAATCTGATGGAAAATGGCCGGATCAAAGATGCTTTCATTGATAATGACATACCCGGATCCGATCATTGCCCGGTAGGCCTGATGCTGTCCTGATGGCATGAATCCTTTTTATCGGTTTCGTCTCTAAAGTTACAAAATGTCGGATATTAAACCCGGATCATTATCGCCGGACAAACCTGGATTAAAGGAGAACAACATGCCCATTTACGAATACGAATGCGAATCCTGTCATCATACCTTCGAGCAGTTGGTTATCGTCTTTTTTCCAGCCCTCAAGGGCGTTCACACAAATAACGGATTATCATGAACCTTTCAGGCCAGCAGCAACAGGCTGTCGAATATCTGGATTCCCCCACCCTGGTTGTCGCCGGGGCCGGGTCCGGAAAAACCCGAACTTTAACCGCCAAAATCGCCCATCTGATTGCGTGCGACATTTCATCGGACCGCATTCTGGCCATTACGTTCACCAACAAGGCCGCCGAGGAAATGAAATCCCGGCTGGTGGAACTGACCGGCATTCCGCTCTACCGATTTCCGTGGGTCCGCACCTTCCATTCAGCCTGCTTTAAAATATTCAAGGAGCATTGCACGCTTATGGGGTACCAGCCCCCACTGCAAATCTATGCGTCCTATCAACAGCAAAAACTGATAAAGGATATCGCCGTTGGAGAAATGAACATCGAGAAGTCTTTTGTACCCGTCATTGCCGCTGAAATCTCCAATGCCAAAAACTCGGGATCTCCGGAGACTTATTTCACGCACAAGCCGCGGGTTGCCAGAAAGCGGATGATCGACATTTTCCATCGCTATGAACAGGAGCTCAAATCCAGGAATGCCGTGGATTTTGACAACATTCTCTTCCTGACGCGCAACCTGCTTCGGGATCATGAATCCATCAGGGCCTATTACCAGAATCTCTTTGATTTCATTCTCTGCGACGAATACCAGGATACCAACAACATTCAGGAAGAACTGACCGGGCTGCTGATGAAAAACGGCAAACTCTTTTGCGTGGGCGATGACTGGCAGGCCATCTATTCCTTTCGGGGCAGTAATGTGGACCACTTTCTGTCTTTC
>JAPLJE010000446.1 GCA_026388755.1 Deltaproteobacteria bacterium
GTTGGTATTGGTATTGGCAGCACACATACCCCGTTCACACAGGTCCCGCCAGAAAAGGCACACCAGCCTATATAGCACCCTGGTGTTGGCACACATACCCCGTTCACACAGGTCCCGCCAGAAAAGGCACACCAGCCTATATCGCACCCTGGTGTTGGCGTTGGCGTTGGAGTTGGAGTTGGTTTTGGCACACATACCCCGTTCACACAGGTTCCGCCAGAACTGCCACAAACCCAAAAATCACACCCTGGCGTTGGCATTGGCATTGGTGTTGGTGTTGGTTTTGGCACACATACCCCGTTCACACAGGTTCCGCCAGAAAAGAGGCACCCCACCGTATCACACTCTGGTGTTGGCGTTGGTGTTGGCGTAGGTGTTGGTGGTGGCACACATACCCCGTTCACACAGGTCCCGCCAGAAATGAGGCACTCCACGTCCAATGTGCACCCTGGTGTTGGCGCTGCCTGCACAAACGCAGCAAAAAGCGCTAAAGCAAAGCATACAAAAAACCTCGTCAGCTCTTTTCTTTTCATGGCAGTGTCCTTTATAAGCTCTTTTCAGTAGGCGGTTGTCCGTACTCAATGGCATTTAATGAATTTGTGGAGAATTATGGCAAATGATGAAACATGTAAGGATGATTTAGGTTAACAAGATAAATTGGAAATTTCAAGCAAATGTTCCGGCATAGTATCCCTGGCATTTCCCTGAATGTTTATACATTATTGACAGAAAATGCTTAAATTCATTCGCTGCATGCAACAGTATGTCGAGAACGATAGAAGTCCAGGATACGGTGGTCCCCAAGCTCTGAACAGCTTTTCAATGTGAATAAGCTCTGAGCCGGTTATGTTGTTTATCCATTTCTTGTAGGCATTTCAACCGGGCCAACTCCAGTCGCCCTACGGGCTCCTTCCGTTGGCCCGGTTGGCACCTGACCACCAGGCCGCCTGTGTTTTCCTGATCTTTGAAATAGCATTCGTCGGGGGTCATCCTGTTCAACGACTGATGCGTCCGTTCCCGATTATAATACTCGAACCAACTTCTCAAGCCTTTTTGTAATTCGAGGCCGTTTTCAAACGAATGAAGGTGAAGATAGTGATATTTCACCGTCCACCAGAGACGTTCCACAAAGATATTGTCCATACACCTGCCACGGCCATCCATGCTGATTTTAATATCGTGAGATTTTAAAACGTTTGTAAATGCCATGCTTGTGAACTGGTTGCCCTGGTCAGTGTTGAATATCTCAGGGCTGCCGTAACGTGCGATCGCCTCCTCCAAGGCAGATACACAAAACTCTGAATCGAGTGTGTTGGATATGCGCCAGGAAAGCACTTTCCTGCTGTGCCAATCCATGATTGCCACCAGGTACATAAACCCACGCCTGATGGGAATATAGGTGATATCAGTGGCCCAAACCATGTCAGGTCGGTTGATGTCTAACCCCTTTAATAAATAAGGATAAATTCGGTGTCCAGGATGCGGCTTACTTGTGTTTGGTTTTGGGTAGATCGCTTCAAGTCCCATGAGCCGCATGAGTCGCTGAACCCGCTTCCGGTTCACTTTATATCCTTGCCTGTTTAAATAATCCCGCATAGAGCGGGTGCCGTAAACCGGCGTTTTCATATATTGGTCATCAATCAATTTCATCATCTCAAGGTCCTCCGGACGTATCGGCCGGGGCTTGTAATAGATGGATGATCTGTTGATGCCCAGAAGATCGCATTGACGTTTAAGGCTCAGTCCCAGATGCTTTGAATCAAGCATCTTTCTGCGCGGTTCAGGTTCTAAAGACTGAGCCCTTTTGACAAAAAATCCTTTTCTACCTTCAACTGCCCGATTTGACGGTATAGTTCATCCACCGTGGCGTTATGTTGCTTTTTGGTTTTCTGTCCTTTATCAAACAACTCGGCGGCACCCTCGATCAGTTCCCGCTTCCAGTTTCCGATCATGGTTGGGTGAATTTCAAATCTGGCGGCAAGCTCGGGAATACTTTCCTCATTTCTCAGGGCAGCCAGCGCCACTTTTGCCTTGAATTCCGGACTGTACTGTTTTCGTTTCTTAATCATATGAAGCTCCTTTCAGGGGTTGTGACCCAGAGCTTAGCACATTGTCCAGATTTTGGGGACCACCGCA
>JAPLJE010000060.1 GCA_026388755.1 Deltaproteobacteria bacterium
ACTGTTGAGGTATGACCACATATGATCGCCGCTGTCGAAGATGTAAGGCAGGGAGAAGGCGCCGAGGGCCTTGTTGAACTCGGCCATGGGCCCTGAACTGACGCGTGTAAAGGCGATAGCCCCCAACTGCACCTGTTCGATGGCAGTCTTTTCTTCTCCCAATGAGCTGCCCGGATATACCTCGACGCTCAGTTTTCCCCCGGATCGCTCCGTCACCAACTGGGCGAAATACTCGTCCCCCAGCTCGGTGGGGTAGCCTTTCGGGTGTGTTTCGGCCAGCTTGAACACCGTCTGTGCCGGCAAGGAAGCCGCGCCGACAAACAACATAATGAGAGCCAATACCAATGCCTTCTTCATGATTTCCTCCTTCAGATGGGTTATGGGTACACGCGCGTTCCGCCTTAATGAAAGAATGTGTCAGTCAGTGGATATGTCCCGGATTTTAAAAAAAGTTCCAAATATAAGTCTATCCTTAATGCATCCATATTCTGCATGTCAAGAATAATTATGGAGTTTTTTTACAAACGGACTCCGATATAAACCGAAACAGAAGCCAACGACAACATTTTTATTGACATGGGCTTAAAATGTAGTAAAACTACGACACAATGGTTATTGAAATAAATATGAATCAATAATATAAGAAATACTACAATGACTGATACCCTTGCTCTCATCCGCGGCGCCATTGATACTTTGAGGAATTCCGAAAAAAAGGTGGCCAAGTGCGTGCTTGGAGACCCGGTGGCCGTCATCACATCATCCATCACGGAACTGGCGGAAAAATCGGGCACGAGCGAGCCCACTGTCATCCGTTTCTGTCGCAAACTTGGCCTGGGCGGCTACATGGAACTGCGCCTGAATCTGGCCCGCGATCTGCCTTCCGCCCAGTATATTTTTGAAAACATCAGCGACAGCGACTCCCTGGCCGGAATCACCGGCAAGGTCCTCAACGCCCATCGCGAAGCGATCAGCAACACGCTCAACAAGCTCAATCTTGACGATCTCGATGCTGCCGTCAGCGCCCTGCAATCCGCCCGGCGCATTGAGTTCTACGGCCTAGGCGGCTCGGCCATTGTAGCGCGGGACGCGTATCACAAGTTCTTTCGCCTCGGTATTCCCTGCGTCGCTCATGACGATACGCACATGCAGGTTATGTCAGCCTCCCTGCTTTCTTCCAAGGACGTGGTGGTGGTGATCTCTCACACGGGCTCAACCAAGGACATTATCGATAGCGCCAAAATCGCCCGCAAGGCCGGCGCAAAAGTCATCGGTATCATCGGCAGCGAAAACACGCCGCTTCTGAAGTTCTGCGACATTGCGCTTTCCGTGCACTCCCAGGAAGCGGCCTTGCGCTTGGCGCCCATGACATCACGCATAGTACAGCTCGCGATCGTCGATGTGCTGTTCGTTGCCGTGGCCATGATAAATATCAACGGAACCAAAGAGCGCCTGGACCGGGTGAAGCGTTCGCTCGTGAACAAGCGCTATTGAACGGCCCGCAGGTCGGGTCACGCCATCGGCCCGTTTGACTGAAGACCGCGATGGGTGGTTGCCTGCTTAATAAAAGGAGAAAGAGATGAAAAAAATCTTGGGCTTCATTCTAATCGCTGTTTTCTGCAGTGTGTCAATCATCTGCAATGTTAATGCCGCTGATAAAAAAACTCCAAAAGCAAAGATTGTTCTAAAAAAGTATTCTGATTTTAAAATCGGAATACTTGCGAATAATTTCATCAAGACGCTTCCTCTTACAAAAGACAACATGAAAAAAGTTATGGATTGGGCAAGCGATAACGGATTTGCTTGGATCGAAATCAGAGACCCGAGAGCGGAGTTG
>JAPLJE010000105.1 GCA_026388755.1 Deltaproteobacteria bacterium
ATGGCCAGCTCGACCTGCGTACGTTCTTTGCCGCTGAGGTAATGCACATCATCCAGCAGCAGGACATTGCAGCCGGTTCGATATTTTTTCTTGAACAGATCGAGGGTATCATGTTGAAAAGCGGAAACCATTTCATTGGAAAAATCTTCCGCCGTTATATAATAGACTTTTTCTGCCGGATTTTCCGTTAATATATGATTACCGACGGCCTGGGTCAGATGGCTTTTGCCCATGCCGGTTTTTGAAAGCAAAAACAGGGAATGCTGCTGGGTTTTCTTTCGGGAGGCCAGGGCCAGGGAAGCTGAATAGGCAAAATCATTGTTGCCGCCGACCACAAACTGATCAAAGGTATAATCTCTTCTTAAAAACCTGCCGCTTGAAGGCTGTGTCTCAGCCTGGGGGAAAAGGGGTTTTTGATGGATGATCTCCGGTTGCCCGGCGGGACGTTTTTCAGATACTTCCAGGTTAATCTGACAGGACTTGCCCGAAATCTTCTGCAATTCCGAGAGGATCAGATCGCTGTAATATTCAAGAACCCGTTTTTTTGAAAACGAGTTCGGGCATGAAAGCACAACGATGCCATTATTCGCGTTCATAAATTCAAGTGGCTCGATCCACATACGGAAACTATGTCCGGGTATGCGAGTCTTAATAACGGCCTTGGTTTTGCTCCAGATAGATTCCATAATGGTATCGCCTGTTCAGAGTAAGTTGTGAGTAGCGAATCTGATTGAAATGAAAATCTACGATAGATAGAAAAAAAGATCACGACCTGTTGATCCCAAGGAAATTCATGCGAAAAACCAGGGGCGTATGTGAATTGGATTCTGATACATTCGGGAACTATCTCACGACGACCAACAGATCAACCTGATGGCTTCGTTCGAGTGAGTTCGGTTTTATATAAGCAACCGGAAAGAGTCAAACGGGATAAATCCGAATCTGGAAAGGCTGACTATAAAAATACGCACAAATTTTATCTGCCTGAAATATTGTGAAATATCTAATTTGTGGTGAACAACTATCGAGAAATAAAGCTTTTAAAAAAACAGATATTTTATCAAAGATATTAAGGTGATCTCCGGTTATAAACAAATTGTGAACAATTCAGATGGACCCAACAAACGCCGAATATCTTCAATTTCCATTGATTTGCTTTGAAATTCAGCCAAATGGATCGGTCACTTACGCCATGTTCCTTTATCTTGCGGATATGAATGATAAATAGATTCAGACAAAAATTAATGGCTGCTGAAACTAATATTATTCTGCTTTCTGGGTTATAATTTCCTTGACAGGTATTGGATAATTTGGCAAAGATTAAAATTCAAGCAAAAAAATTACTTCAGTATCAATATTTTTCCCTGCAACATCAAGACATGGTTGATGGGCAAATTTATTGTGACCAATTTCTTGTATTATGGAAATATTATGGCTTGTTTGCGTTTTGGACACCCTTAAATTATCGAGAAAAACAGGAAGACAAATATGAGCAACAAGACTCCGGTAGGTTCTGTTTTGGTTGTGGGCGGTGGTATCACGGGTATGCAGTCGGCTCTGGATCTGGCTGAAGCTGGATACTATGTTTACCTGGTTGAAGAAAGCCCGGCCATTGGCGGCGCCATGGCCCAGCTGGATAAGACGTTCCCCACCAACGACTGCTCCATGTGAATTATTTCCCCAAAACTGGTCGAGGTCGGCCGGCACATGAACATCGAACTTCTCACCCTTTCCAAAGTCACTTCCATTTCCGGCGATTCCGGCGATTTTACCGTTACCCTCAAACAATCCCCCCGTTTTGTGGATATGGAAAAATGTATTGCCTGCGGAACCTGCTCGGAAAAATGTCCGGCTAAAACCACGGACCCCTTCAATGAAGGGCTGGCCAAGCGAAAAGCCATTTATGTTCCCTATGCCCAGGCTGTGCCGCTGAAATACGCCATTGATAAAAACCGGTGTATTTATTTCAAGAAAGGCAAATGCCGGGCCTGTGAAAAATTCTGCCCCACAAACGCCATTAAATTTGATGATGTCGAAAAAGATATCACCCTGAATGTGGGCGGGGTTATCCTGACCGCGGGATTTACCCCCTTTAATCCGGACAGGTTTGATAATTATCAGCACGCCAAATTCCCCAATGTGGTGACCAGCATGGAATTCGAACGGATTCTGTCTGCCGGCGGGCCTTTCGGGGGTCATATTCATCGTCTCTCGGATGGAAAAGAACCTAAAAAAATCGCCTGGCTCCAGTGCGTTGGATCACGCGATTTGAACCGCTGCGACAATGAATACTGCTCATCGGTCTGCTGCATGTATGCCATCAAGGAATCGGTGATTGCCAAGGAGCATCTGGGACCGGATTTCGAGCCCGCCATCTTTTTTATGGACATGCGGACCCACGGCAAGGACTTTGAAAAATACTATGAACGCGCCAAGTCCCAGGGCGTCCGCTTTATTCGCTCCAGGGTTCATACCATTACTGAAATCGATGATACCGGAACCCTTAACCTTGTGTACGCAACGGACGCCGGGGAGCGCGTGTCCG
>JAPLJE010000591.1 GCA_026388755.1 Deltaproteobacteria bacterium
CGGTACAATCCAGGTCTGGGTTGAATCGCCTGGAAGATAAGTGAACCGATGTTGTGCAATCGTCAGTTTCCGGCCTTCACGACGCGCCTCCAGCAGCGGGAATCCGGGCTGCTCGATCCAGCTTTTCATAATCCGTGTCACCGGCAGTTCCGAGGCCGTTTCAAGAGCCTGCCAGAGATCATCGCTTGCGGCGCACGAATATGCATGAGTTTTCAAATACCGCTGAAGGCCGCCTTGGAAATGATCCTCTCCGATATATCCGTGAATCTGCCGAAGAATACTGCCGCCCTTGCTGTAGATAATCGGCGCGGTGCTGGAATTGATGACGACATGCTCTCCGCCGGGAATTTCGATGGGAAAATTTTCAATCAGGGCGTCCCGTGACATGGCTACCGCAGTCTGGCCATAAAGAAACTGGTCCCAGACACCCCAGTCGGGGTGATAATGACCCACGATGCCGTAACCGAAATACGTGGCAAAGCTTTCATTCAGCCACAGATATTTCCAGTCCGAAGGGGTGACCAGATTGCCGAACCACTGGTGCACGATTTCATGCGCGATGATTTCACAGATTCTGCCCTCCCCGGATTTCGACGTAATGCCCGGATACCGCAGCAGCAGGTTCTCCCGAAACGTGATGGCCCCCCAGTTCTCCATGGCGCCGAAAGCAAAGTCCGGAACAGCAATCAGGTCCAGTTTGGAAAACGGATAGGCAATATCAAAATATTTTTCGCAGTATTCCAGCGCTCTGCAGCCGAAATCCAGGCCAAAGCCCGCATAAGTTTCCATTCCCGGCAGTGTCAGGACGCTGACACGTTTCTCACCGGCTTTTTGAACCCGCTTGAAATCACCCACTCCAAAAAAAACCAGGTAAGTGGACATTTTTGGCGTTGTTTCAAACACGAAGTGCTGCCGGCCGGCATGCTGAGGTTGAACCTCTTTTATGGCGGCATTGGAAACAGCGGACAGTCCTGAATCTGTGATGATGTCAATATCGAATGTGGCCTTTTGCGACGGGTGATCCAGACACGGAAAGGCCCGCCGTGCATCACTTTCCTGAAACTGGGTGATGGCGATGAACCGGCGGCGGTCCTGATGCACATAGCTGCTGCGGTAGAATCCGGCCATGCTGTCGTTGATCCGCCCCCGATAGGTGATGACCAGTACGAATTGCCCGCGAACGGCCTCGGGCATGCGAATTTTCAGTTCCTCTTTTTTCAAATCCAATGACAGCGAACAAGGCGCAAGCGTATCCACCCGTCTGATTCCGCATGTCATGACATCCAAATCAATCGTATTCAGCGCGATCTCATTGACAGGGAATTCGGTCTCAAGTGTAATCTCCGCGGTCCCTTCAAACTGGAATCGCTCCAGATCCGGCTCCAGGGAAATCTTGTAGTGGATGGGACGAATATCCGACATGAACACCTCCGAAATGCAAACGAACGCACATCAACGCACAAAAAGGTTCCGTCTTTTTTCAATGCCGTCCAGAAGGGCGGAAACCGCATACTGCAGTGTCAGGACAGCGCCTTTTTCAGGCGTCGATTGCGCGTCCTTTCCGATCAAGGTTTCCCCGTGCCCTTTGATGGTGATACTTGAGCCGTTTTTCGCGTTAAACTCCACCAGAAGATCGATTTCAAATCCATATTTCTCGTTGCTTTCCAGGGAATCGACACGCAGGAACTTCGGTATCGCCACATAATCGTAGGCCCGCATCTGGGCATTTTCCGGATCCTCAGGCCAAAGCATTTGCATCGCCCTTTCTTCGCTTTGCACCGGCCTTACCTCGACCTTTGCGAATTCGATCCCGAAGGCATCTCTCATTTCCAGCTCGGCATCCCGGCCGAGGCTGTGATGGATGCGGCTACCCTCATAATTGCTGACATGAACGAAACGCTCAAACTCGGACGGAATCAAGAGCAGAATTTTAACTGGAATCGGCGGTCTGCCGAACTGGGAATAATCTACGGGAGCCAGAATGCTTTCGGGTGAGTCAGGGCTTTTGTGGGAAATCCGTTGCTCCGAACCCGTGGAGGCACATCCAAATGTGAAAAGCAAAAAAAGGACAACAATGATTTTAATGGGGTTCATTTTCATCTGTCCTTTTATATGTGATAACAATGTGTTAACCGCAAAAGCATACGGATAAACACGAATAAATCTGTTTGAGCCCGTGTTCATCCGCGGTTTATCTTCATTACCCTTATAATAAAAAGTAATAAACCAGCATGGATGATAACTTATATGAATTTGACATATTCAACAACATTTAATAAATAGCATTAAAGACGGGGTTCATTTAAAATCTCTGTGAGCTGTCATGGCCTATGATTGTTATAACCCATAACATCAGATTATCAAGACAATTCTACACATACCCTTTTTTTCAAGAAAGGGAAGATTTAATCAAAGTCCGGGGGGGTGTCGGAATGTTGTTTTATCGGGGAGTGAGGTACTTGCTTGCAGCCGTATTTTTGTGGTCTGGAATCACCAAACTGCTGGATCCCGTTTCTTTCGGTGTTCTGATCGATGCGTATGGCCTGATCCCCAAACCCTGGATAATGCCGGTGGCAATCATGCTTTCATCCCTTGAAGCCATTGCCGGTGCAGGACTTATTTTCGATATCCATGGAAGCCTTGCAATCATCACCGGCATGGTAATTCTTTTCATTGCCATACTATCCTACGGCATTCATATGGGTTTGGATATCGACTGCGGCTGCTTTGGCCCCCAGGATTCCGAAGCCAAAGCCTTTCATGGTCTTCGCACGGCGCTTTACAGAGATTTCGTGCTGATGGCCGGTGTCCTGTACCTGTATGCCTGGCGTTTTTACCGATCCCGGCGGACCGGTTCAGGAATGATCAACCGTTTCACCATACAAAAGGAGATGAAATTCGAATGAATAAAATATTTGGAAATTTGCTGATCGGAATCTTGATTTTGGGACTGGCCCAATTCGCCCATGCCTTTGGAAAAGACAAGTTCGAGGAAGAACTGGAAAAGGAACAGGGCGCGGTAAAGCTGGTGCGGGAAGTCCAGCGCGGCGGTTACGATGTGGTGACCACCGAGGAATTGAAGAAAATGCAGGATGAAAAAAAGGATATTCTCGTCATCGACACCATGCACTTTGAAGACAGCTACAAGAAAGAACATGTCCCCGGCGCCAAACAATTCCTGTTTCCGATTCCGGACATGCCCACCTGGGATACCAAGGAAACCGGCGGCAAAACCATCGAGGATTACAAGGCCCTGCTGGGGCTCGACACCGAAAAAACCATTGTGATTTACTGCGGTTTTGTCAAATGCACCCGCAGCCACAACGGCGCGGTCTGGGCCAAAAAACTGGGATACAAAAACGTATTTCGCTATACCGGCGGCATTTTTGCCTGGAAAGGCGCCAAGTATCCGATAGAGGGCGTGGAATAATTCAGATGGCAGAGGCCGAAGAACTGCCGAATATCATCCGTCAGCGGGCATTCAACCTGATGTCCAGCGGTCGGATGATGTGCTCCGAAGCCGTGCTTTCTGTCTTGAACCAGGGGCTTGGCGGCGGGTTGCCGCCGGATCTTGCCATGAAGGTGGCAGCCGGATTTCCGGAAGGCCTCGGCGGATCAGGATGCACCTGCGGGGCACTGACCGGGGGTGTGATATCCCTGGGTCTTTTTCTTTCTGAAAGCGCTTCAAAACCGGCTGGCCACGGCAAAGCCATGGCCACATCCGGTCGGTTGCATCATGACTTCAAATCCCGCTTTGGTTCAACCTGTTGCCGAGTACTGCTCAAAAATGGTTTACCAGGATCCGGACCGCATTTTAAAGACTGCTGCGATCGCGGCGGCTGGGCCGCAGAACATGCGGCCCGCATGATTCTGAGGATTCCCGCATCTCGGTCCGGCTCAAAAAAATACTTCCCCGCTTTTTGGTGCTGATTTATCATAAATCACGACTATTCAGATAACCTCACAACTCTCCCGTCTCACTGGCACCCCATTATAAACTCTCTATTGACAATATGACGTCATGTTTCATATTATGACGTCATATTGCTTAAATTGTAACCAAAGACATGGAAATGAAAAGCTCAAAAAGAAAATCATTCCGGATTTGATTCTTGAAATGACAATGATGCGCCGTCATTATACCCAGTGAGGATTTCCCATAACAGTACGAATCATACAAGGTTTATCGATGGAACCTAAAGCGATTTCCCGGCGCGAACGACAGAAGATAACGCAACGCAACGAAATGCTCGCCGCTGCGCATGAACTGTTTTCAGAAAAAGGATACCACAACGTATCCATGCACGAAATCGCCGCAAAATCCGAATTCGCCATTGGAACGCTGTATAAATTCTTCAGCAACAAGGAGGATCTCTACAAAGCCCTGATTCTTGAACTATCTGACCGGTTTCTTACAGCGCTCTCGAAAGCCATCGAAGCCCCTGGAGATGAAATCGAAAAACTGCGCCGGTATGTTCAGGCAAAGGGAGAGGTGTTTCGGGATAAAGCAGCCACCATTCGTCTCTATTTTGCCGAAACACGCGGGGCCAGTTTCCACAACATGGCCGGACTGGACCAGAATATCCGAAACCGCAGGGAAGGCTTTCTAGAGCGCATTGCAGCAATCTTTGAATCGGGAATTCGCGCCGGGCGGTTTCATCAAATCGCCGAACCCTACATTCTGGCTGTCGCTCTTGACAACCTGTGCAATGCTTTTCTGTTTCTATGGCTCGAAAATCCCGAAAAGCATTCTTATCCGGAAAATCCGGATGCGATTTTAAACATTATTTTTAAAGAGTTGATATGACATTGATCATTTGAGGAAGCCATGGATTTAAAAGCTCTTGACTGTAACCATGTGGAGGAATTGTCGATGCGTCTCCGTAACATCGTTTGTAACCCACCAGCAGGGTGGGTGATTCTGTTTTTATTTCTGGCCGGAAGTGGCCGTGATATCGGTAACGACCCAGAAAATCACGCTGACCACGGAATTGCCCGGTCGCACCTCCGCTTACCGCATTGCGGAAATCCGCCCCCAGGTCAACGGTCTCGTTTTTAAACGCCTGTTTACGGAAGGTCAGGAGGTCAAGGCCAATCAGGTGCTCTATCAAATTGATCCGGCTCCCTTTCAATCGGCTTTGGACAACGCCAAAGCAGCGCTTGGCAGATCCGAGGCCAATGTGCCCGCCATTCGGTTGCGGATGCAGCGGTTTCATGAACTTTTGGCCGACAATGCCGTCAGCCAGCAGGATTACGATGATGCATCCGCAGCCCTGAAACAGGCCGAGGCCGATGTGGCGTACTGGAAGGCGACCGTGGCCACCGCTCAAATTAATCTGGGATACACGGCGGTTAAGGCGCCAATCTCAGGACGCATCGGTATATCCAATGTCACGGACGGCGCCATCGTGACGGCGTATCAGCCCGTGGCTCTGGCCACCATCCAGCAACTGGACCCCATTTACGTGGATGTGCCCCAATCCACCACCGATCTGTTGAGCTTGAAGCGCCGCCTCAAGGACGGCCGTCTCAAGAAGAACGGGGCAGGTACGGATAAGGTCAAGCTCATCCAGGAAGACGGCGCCCCCTATTCCATGGAAGGCACCATGCAATTTAGCGACGTCACAGTGGACCCGACCACCGGATCCGTTATTCTGCGGGTTGTGTTCCCCAATCCGGAAGACATTCTTCTGCCGGGCATGTTCGTCCAGGCGGTGATCAAGGAAGGCGTCAATGAACAGGCGATTCTTATTCCGCAGCAGGGGGTTTCCCGCGATGCCAAGGGGAATCCCTTTGCACTGATCGTGGATGCTGAAAGCAAGGCCGCTTTCCGCCCGCTCACCCTTGATCGGGCCATCGGCAACAAATGGCTGATATCCGCCGGTCTGGCTCCCGGAGATTCGCTGATCGTCGAGGGACTGATAATGTTGCGGCCCGACACGACGGTGAAGGCTGCCCCCTTTAAAGAGTCTCAAGCCGACCATGAACCCTCGACCAGCCCGGACGCCCAGTCAAAAAAGCGCAGTAAAGGAGGCGTCTGATGCTCTCGAAATTTTTTCTTGCCCGCCCGGTTTTCGCCTGGGTGATTGCTATCATCATCATGACGGCCGGTGGGCTGGCCATCTACAAAATGCCTATCTCTCAGTATCCCCCCATCGCCCCGCCGGCCATCGCCATCGATGCATTTTTCCCCGGGGCCTCGGCAGAGACGGTGGAAAATACCGTGACCCAGATCATTGAGCAGAAGATGACCGGTCTGGACGATATGCTCTATCTCTCCGGCACCAGTTCTTCGTCCGGCGCTGCCCGCGTCGAGATGACCTTTGCCCCGGGGACGTATCCGGATATCGCCTGGTCCAAGGTACAGAACAAGTTGCAGCTTGCCATGGCCAGCCTTCCCGATGTGGTGCAGCGCTCCGGGGTCAAGGTCAGCAAATCGACTCGGAACTACCTGATTATCGTCGGGCTGATTTCGGAAGACGGCAGCATGAGCGGTGAAGATCTGCGGGACTATTCTCAGTCGAATCTGGAAAAGATCCTGTCCCGGGTACCGGGGGTCGGCGAAGTGATGAATTTCGGCACCCAATATGGCATGCGGGTCTGGGTCAATCCTGACAAACTGACCAACTACCACCTGACCATGGATGATGTGATTCTGGCGATCAAGGCCTACAACGTCGAGGTTTCCGCCGGTCAGTTCGGCGGGACGCCGGCAGTGGAAGGACAGCGTCTGAACGCCGCCATCATTGTTCAACATCTGCTCCAGACTCCGGAAGAATTTGCTGCTATCCCCATCCGCACCAATCCGGACGGTTCGGTGGTCCGGATCAGGGACATCGGCAGGACAGATCTGAGGGCCGAGCGTAGCGATATCGTGAATTATTATAACGGCAAACCCGCCTCAGCCATGGCCATCCGTCAGGCTGCCGGTGCCAATGCCCTGGATACGGCCAATAATGTCAGACGGAAACTGGAGGAGATGAGCCGCTATTTCCCTCCCGGCATGAAGGTGATTTATCCCTACGATACCACTCCATTTACCAAGGTGGCCATCGAGGAAGTGGCCAAGACCCTTTTTGAAGCGATCCTTTTGGTATTCGTGATCATGTACCTTTTCATGGGCAATATCCGGGCTACCCTGATTCCCACCATCGCCGTACCGGTGGTGCTGCTCGGGACCTTCGCCGTCCTAGGTTTTTTCGGTTTTTCCATCAACATGTTGACCATGTTCGCCATGGTGCTGGCCATCGGGCTCTTGGTGGATGACGCCATCGTGGTGGTGGAGAACGTGGAGCGGATCATGTCCGAGGAGGGGCTCCCACCCCGGGAGGCCACGGCCAAATCAATGGGTGAGATCACCAGCGCCCTGATCGGCATCGGTCTGGTGCTCTCGGCGGTCTTCGGTCCCATGGCCTTCTTTCAGGGCTCCACCGGAGTTCTTTATCGCCAGTTTTCCGTGACCATCATCGCTTCCATGCTCCTTTCGGTGCTCGTGGCCCTGATTCTGACCCCAGTCCTCTGTGCAACATTCCTGAAGCCGATGCCAGCCGGGCATGAACCTGCGGATAAAGCGGTCTTTTTCCTGCGCCCTTTTTTCCGATGGTTTGATCGGACTTTTTCCCGGACCAGAGTCATCTATGTGGGGATCGTCGGCCGATCCTTTTCAAGAACTGCGCGATACGTAATCATGTATCTTTTAATTGTGACGGCGGTGGGATTCCTCTTCCACCGAATGCCCACCTCCTATATCCCGGACGAGGACTAGGGCATCCTGCTGGTCCAGGCCATACTGCCGTCGGGTTCCACCCTGGAGCAGACTGAAAAAGTCATGAACAAGGTAAGAGATCATTTTCTGGAGGATGAGAAAGACGGGGTGGATTCCTTCATGTCGATTGCCGGGACCAGTTTCGGCGGCGATGGACAGAATATGGCCCTGGGATTTGGCAAACTTAAAGACTGGAAGCTGCGCCAGCGGCCGGACCTGAAGGTCAAGGCCATCGCCGGCAGGGCCATGAAGGCATTTTCACAGATAAAAGGCGCCAGGGTCTTTGCCTTCCCGCCACCCCCGGTCATCGAACTGGGGATGGCTGTCGGGTTTGATTTTCAGTTGCAGGACCGTGGCGGCCTGGGCCACGAAAAACTCATGGCGGCCCGCAACCAGCTTCTCGGCATGGCCATGAAGGATCCACGACTGGTCAGGGTCCGCCCCAACGGCATGGAAGATGTGGCCGAATACCACATCGACGTGGATTGGGAAAAGGCCGGCGCCCTGGGGGTTTCCATCGCTACCATTCACGACACCATTGGGGCGGCCTTTGGCAGTGACTTTGTCAACAACTTTATCCAGGCCGGTCGGGTCAAAAATGTCTATGTCCAGGCGGATGCCCCCTATCGCATGCTGCCGAAGGATCTTGAAAAACTCTATGTGCGCAACAGCGTGGGCAAGATGGTCCCCTTTTCTTCCTTTGCCTCCTGCAGGTGGGCTCAGGGGTCTCCCAAGCTGGAGCGCTATAACGCTTTTTCGTCCATCAACATCTGGGGTGAACCGACGCCGGGTCACAGTACCGGCGAGGCCATGACCGCCATGGAAGAAATCGCGGCAAAGCTGCCCCAGGGGATCGGCTTTGACTGGAACGGACTGTCTTATCAGGAGCGGATGGCAACGGCTCAGGGGCCTATTCTGTACGCCTTTTCCATTTTCGTCATCTTCCTTTGCGTGGCCGCCCTGTATGAAAGCTGGACCATCCCCTTTGTCAATCTGTTGATGCTGCCGCTGGGGGTATTGGGCGCAATACTGGCCACTTCATTGCGGGGACTGCCCAACGATGTCTACTTTCAGATCGGATTCCTCACCACCCTTGGCCTTTCGACAAAAAACGCCATTTTGATCATTCAGTTTATCAAAGAACGGCTGAGACATGGCGACAATCTTATCGATGCAACCCTTGGCGCCGTAAAAACACGATTCCGACCCGTCATTATGACCTCCCTGGCTTTCTTTTTCGGGGTTCTGCCGCTGGCTATCGCCACCGGTGCCGGCGCCGGCGCCATGAACGCCATCGGTACCGCCGTTTGTGGGGGGATGCTCTCGGCCACATTCATCGATCTCATTTTTATCCCAATTTTCTTTGTCCTTGTATCCAAGATATTCATGAAGAAACAAAAAAAGCAACCCACTGAATACGCTCTTGTCTCCACCACCCCCAAGGAGGTGAGGTAACATGAGAAAGCAAATCGTACTTTCATTTGCGGCGCTGATTTTCATGGGTGGCTGCTCCCTGGCCCCGAACTACACGCAGCCCTCGGCGCCGATTCCGGCAGAATGGCCGCAAGGCCCGGCCTACAAAGATTCGCAGACCACAGCCGAAGCACAGACTGCATGGAAACTGAGCTGGCAGGCATTTTTCACCGATCCCAAACTGCAACAGATTATCGAGACGGCTCTGAACAATAACCGGGATCTGCGACTCGCCCTCCTGAACGTGGGAAAAGCATTCGCACTGTATGGCATCCAGAAAGCCGAGCTCTATATCCCGCGGACATATCGCCGACCGGAGAAGCCACCCTCCTGGAAGAATACAGGGTCAATCTTGGCGTCGTCGCCTGGGAGATCGATTTTTTCGGTCGCATCCGCAGCCTGAAAGACAGCGCTCTGGAAAACTACCTGGCGACAGATGAAGCCAGGCGCAGCGCCCAGATTCTGTTGATCGCGGCAACTGCCGGCGCGTATCTGAATCTGGCGGCAGATCGTGAAAACCTCAATCTGGCAAAGACCACCTTGCAGAGCCAAGAAGACGTTTACCGGATCATCAACCGTCGGTATCAGGTCGGGCTTGCCAACGAATTGGATGTGAAACGCTCGCAAACCCAGGTGGATACGGCCAGGGGTGACATCGCCCGGTTTACCCAGCAGATCGCCCTGGATGAAAATGCGCTGAACTTGCTTCTGGGATCACCCGCACCGGCAGATGTGCTTTCGGCAAATCTGTCCGATATTCTGGAGCCGCAAATCGTTTCTTCCGGAATCTCTTCCGAAATCCTGCTGAACCGGCCCGATATTCTGGCGGCGGAACACCGGCTTAAAGCCTCCAACGCCAACATCGGAGCTGCCCGCGCAGCGCTTTTTCCCCGCATTTCCCTGACCACGGGCGTGGGGACCGCCAGCAGCGAACTGGGCGGACTTTTCGGGTCCGGTTCCGGTACATGGAACTTTGCGCCCGTTATTATCATGCCCATATTCGATGCCAGACTCTGGTCAGCCTATGATGCCGCCAACATCGAAAGGACAATTGCGCTGACCCAGTATGAAAAAGCCATTCAGACGGCTTTCAAGGAAGTTTCCGATACACTGGCCGTGAATGGTACGGTGGGAGATCAGCTTTCCGCTCAGGAATCCCTGGTGAATGCCGTCGAAATTATTTACAGCCGATCAGCAATGCGATACCGAAAGGGCATCGACAGCTACCTGAGCGTCCTCGATGCCCAGCGCACACTGAATTCCGCAAGACAGGGGCTTATCTCGCTCCGTCTGGCAAGGCTTGCCAATCAAGTGCGGCTTTACGCGGTATTGGGGGGAGGCGGTGAATAGTTTCCAGCAGGATGCGCCCTGTTCATTCCAGTGTAAAAGGACTGTGATGACAGGGTGCATAGGCAGCAGTCTTGCCGATCTAATTATTGAGGAGGGAGCATGACCATAAACAAAAAAATACTGGTATTGGTTGACGGTTCCGAACGAACCTTACGAACGGTTAACTATATAAAGGATTTTATGCCCGTTGATGAAAATACGCGGATTCTACTGTTTCATGTCTTCAGTGGCATACCGGAAGAATATCGGGAATTGGAGCAGGAACC
>JAPLJE010000022.1 GCA_026388755.1 Deltaproteobacteria bacterium
CAAGCGCAAGATAGGACGGTTTGAACAGGCCGACGGCGGAACCGTCTTTCTGGATGAGATCAGTGAAATCGATCCGACGGCCCAGACCAAGCTCCTGCGAGTTCTGCAGCAACAAACCATCGATCGGCTGGGCGGTGACCATCCCATCAAGGTCGATGTACGGATTTTGGCTGCCACCAACAGGAATCTGGCTATAGAGGTGCAGCAGGGAAGATTCCGGGAGGACTTGTATTACCGATTGAACGTGATTCCCCTTCATATCCCCCCGTTGCGGGATCGGCCCAAGGACATCCATCTGCTGGCCCGCTATTTTCTGGATCGGTTCTCCAGGGAGCAGAATAAAAAAATCCTTGGTTTTCGAAGCGATGTTCTGCGAAGGCTCATCGACAGTTCCTGGCCGGGCAATGTCCGCGAACTGGAAAACAGTATCGAACATGCGGTGGTGCTGGCAAAAGGGGATCAGATCGAACTGAGCGATCTACCGACATCCCTCCTGTAAGCCGGACCTTTGGAAAACAATCCTTCCCTGACCATTGTCGAAACGGAAGAACGGGCCATCCGAAAAGCCCTGGAAGACAATGACTGGAACAAAGCGGAAGCCGCCAGAAAACTTGGCATCAGCCGCAGCACCCTTTATGAAAAACTGAAAAAATTGCGGATTGCCACGCCGCCATCGCATTAGCTGTTTCTGGCGTCCGCCGGAATGACGGCTCTGAAGGATTTTCCCCTGCACCCTGACCCCATTTTCATGATAACGGTCATGAACAGATGTCCGTTCTGAATACATGCGTCCGAATTCATGACTTTATAACTATCTGATTAATTATAAGAATTTATTTTTATCATGGTTACTGTCCAGTTTCCGTACACACAGCTCTCGATTTTATCAGGAGCGGCCATATGGATTATGAATTATATTCATTATTTTAAAATTCTTATAATATAGAATATAGTAAGATTATAGCAGTATTTTCAGATAGATGAAAACGTTCTATGGTCTCCTGCACGATCCTTCACCTGCCTGCAAAAACACATTTCTTTATTCATGGCCCTACTCTTGCAAAAGCCATTCCCAACATCGTCATTCATATATATCAGGTCAATCGACAGTGCTTATAGATAACAGTCATCGAGCAGTTGATTCGCGTTTTTCGTGGTTCAAGTCATCTTTTTCCTAAGGCAAAAATGGCAGCAGACAAAATGACAGCAAAAAAGATTGCGATTCTTGGGAAAGACTCCGCAGAAGCGTCGGTTTTGTGCCGTCTGATCGAAAAGGCAGCGTACCGAACGGAGATCTATTCCAGTTTGCCTTCCCTGGAAGAGGGACTCGCATTGGCTCCATGCATGGCTGTCATTCTGGATGTGGACAGTGTGCCCCTTGACAACCATATGATTCGAAACCTGAAAACATCCCATCCATCAGTTTCTTTGCTAATGGTCTCGCGTGAACGGTTTCATCCCGAACTGCAGGAATCCATCAGTCATATTCTGTACGCCTGTTTGAAAAAACCGGCGGATTCCGATGAGATCACCTATTTGCTGAAAAGCATTTGGAATGTCGCGCAATGAATGACAGATTCTGAAACAAAAAGTCAGTTGACAACATGAACCGGTTTATCCGTCTCAGTCTAACATAAAATGCATGTAAGAATTACGAGTCACATTTATAAAATCTGACAAAGAAAGGAACCCGTTATGGCACGAATCTTACCCGGTGAGGATCTGTTGATCCGCATGCAACGCGATTTAAAGCGGTCGCTTGCAGCAGACAGATCTTCCATCAAATGGTCCATGATCATTGACCTGGCAAAGTGTGCGGGATGCCATGCC
>JAPLJE010000355.1 GCA_026388755.1 Deltaproteobacteria bacterium
CTGACGGCAAGGGTTGCCGTATCGGATTTTAAAATGCGGGGTCCCAGGGATACGGTCGTGTATCCGCAGGCTCTGGCAGCGGCGATTTCATCCGGGGTAAAACCGCCTTCGGGCCCGATAATGGCCATGACGCTCTGAACGGAGCTGGCATTCGCATCGGGTAATTCAAACGGTTTGGATGGCGATTCATCTTCCCAGAATATCAGTTTGATATCGCATTTTTGGCTGTAAGCGAGCATTGCGTCATAGGTCATCAGATCGGAAATTTTAAGAAGATTGCTGCGCCGGCACTGTTTGAGGGCTTCGATGGCAATTTTCTCCCATCGGTCTTTGCGGGCACGGATGCGCTGTGCATTCAGAACCGGAACCGAGCGGTGTGCGGCAAAGGGAATCCATTGGTGGATGCCCATTTCTGTAATCTGGCGGATAATGGTATCCGGCTTGTTGTCCTTTAGCAACGCCTGGGCGATAATCAGGCGAGGGGTGGATCGGGACTCAGAAAAGCGGCGGCCGAGGATCGACACGTCCACCTTTCCGGTCGCCATACAGACAATCCGGGCATCGCATTCCATGCCGGTTCCGTCAATCAGCTCGATCACATCTCCGGGTTTCAGTCTGAGAACGTTCCGGATATGGCCGGCGTCATCGCCGGTGATAACCGGGCTGTCGCCGGAAAGGTTATGACTCGGGATAAAAAACCGGCGCATGCGATGCCCCCAGGGGTTGGCTGTATTTCAGGGTTCGTTTTAAAAACGTTTTCAGTTTTTTCTGAACCTTTCCATTGACGGTTGTTTCCGGATAAATCCCCTTCGAATCCATTGTTCCGGCGGGTATTCCGGTTAAAATCTCCATTCCCTCGGAAATGGTTGATACCGGATAGACATGAAAAAGATTCTGACGAACCGCTTCCACAACTTCTTTTTTCAGCATCAGGTTCTTCACATTGGCAGCCGGAATCAACACGCCCTGTCGGCCGGTCAGTCCCCGGGTTTTGCAGACTTCGTAAAACCCTTCGATTTTTTCATTCACGCCGCCGATGGACTGAATTTCCCCTTTCTGGTTGACCGAACCTGTCACGGCGATGCCCTGAAAAATGGGAACATCCGATAAGCTTGAAATAACGGCGTAGAGTTCCGAGGATGAGGCGCTGTCGCCATCGATCACACCGTAGTTTTGCTCAAATGCAATGCTGATGGTCAGGCTCAGGGGATAAAGCTGGGCAAAGGTCTTCCCCAGATATCCCGAGAGAATCAGAACGCCTTTGTCGTGGGTATCTCCGCTTAAATGGGTCTCTCTTTCGATATTGATGACGCCGGGTTTTCCCATGAAAGTTTCGGCCGTGATCCGGGAAGGGCGGCCAAAGGAGATATCGCCGATCTGATACACGGCAAGTGCATTGACCTGACCTGCGACCGAACCTGTTACATCCAAAAGAACCGTGCCATCCATATAGGATTGATGAATTTTTTCTTCGTAGAGGTTATAGCGGAACCAGTATTCATTCAGGGCCTTGGACACATAACTGCCGGTAACGCGCTGGGACCGGCCTTTTTGCGCCCAGTAGTCCGCCTCCTTCAGTAGCGCTACTATCGGGCCAAAGCGAAGCGAAAGCCGGGTTTTATCCGCTATGGCTTGCTTGCCGTATTCGACAACTGCTGAAACCGCATCCGGCGTAAACGGAAGCAGTTTTTCTGCCTTGCAGACCCTTGCAATAAAGCGGGCATATTTCTGAATGGCATCGGAATTCAGGGCCACTTCATCATCAAAATCCGCCCGGACCCGGAAGATCTTGTTGAATTTGGAATCATAGTTCTGAAGCGATTCAAACATCTCATAGTTGCCGAGCAGAATGACCTTTACCTCCAGCGGAATCAATTCCGGGCGAAGCGATGCCGATTGAGACCCCGTATCCGACGGCACATCTTCGATGGATAGGGATTTGTTCTGAAGCGAGCGCTTCAGGGCATCCCAAACATAAGGGTTCAGGAGAAGCGGCTCAATCTCCATCATCAGATATCCGCCGCAGGCATTTAGAAGCGCACCGGCCTGCACCAGGGTAAAATCCGTGGTAACGGCGCCCATGTAAGCGCGTTTTTCGATGCGGCCGATGACATTGGAGTAAGTGGGGTTGGTTTCGAAAATAACCGGTGCGCCTTTCTCAGATTTTTGCTCTACCAGGATATTGACACGGTATCTCAGAAAAAAGGAGGCGGCATCATGATTGGATTCGACATCGTCAGGACTGTCCTTATCCTCGTCGGGTAAGGACACAAAACGGTCCAGGTTTTCAACCACATCGTCTTCAAGCGCCTGTAGGAAGGAAAGAATGCCATCATACCCGATGTACGGGTCTTGAAGGGGTTTCAGCCGGTCCTGAAGCATCCGGCGCGTGACTTCTTCCATGTAGGCTTCCACCCGTTCATTGATGATCTGGTTGAACTTGTTGATTTCCCGAAGCGCGGCTTCAAGCTCGATTTGAATCTTTCGAAGGTTTTCTTCGATTTCGGACTGCATTTCCAGAGAAAAAACCTCGAATTCCTCCGACGAGACCGGTTTGCCATTCCTGTAAGGAACGGGCTGATATCCGGAGTCATCCCTGCTGATCCGGATCTGTTTCTGCTCAGCGGACACATCCACTTTTTCCAGCAGGGCTTTCTGCTGATCCACGAACGCATTCTGAATTTCCGAAATCCTGTCCTGTGCCAACTTGCTTTCAAAGGCCTTTGGAAGTTCCGTCTTTAAATCGTCAATCAGCCGGTGAATGGATTTGCTGAAGAATACAGCCTTTCCCGAAGGAGCCCTGATGGCCTTGGGACAGTATTCATCCTTGAAATTATTGACCATGCACCAGTCATCGGGCGCTGGAAGCTCCGCGGCAAATTTGCCGATAATTTCCTTGACGATGGTAGATTTACCCGTGCCTGCGATGCCGGTAACAAAGATATTATATCCCGGACTCTTCATGTTCAGACCAAAATCAATGGCCTGAACCGCCCGCTCCTGGCCGATGACTTCATCCAGCGGATCCAACTCGGAAGTATCGGCAAACTGAAACAGGTCAACGCTGCATACGCCCCTCAGCTCGTCAGGAGTCAATTCGGCGGTCATCCGAGTTTATACCCGAATCTTCGAAGAAGATCCTTGCGGTGGTGGATATCATCGCTGGTTTCAATGCCTTTTGATGCAAATCCGTCGATGACCCCTAAAATCCCTCTTCCTTGTGCGGTTTCCGCAACAATCACCTCGACCGGATTGGCGGTTGCGCAAAAAATGCGGCATACCTCCGGAACATTCTTGATGGCATTCAGGACATTGACCGGAAAGAGATCTTTCATAAAGAGAATGAAGCTATGGCCCGCAGAAAGGCTGAGCGCATTTTTTTTGGCCAGCTCGGTCAGCGCTTCATCCGTGCCTGAGTATCTGACAAGGCAGACGTCCGAGGCTTCACAAAAAGCCAGTCCGAATCTGGCCATGGGCACGGCGTTCACCATGGCTTCATGAATGTCTTCAACGGTTTTGATGAAATGGGACTGGCCCAGTATCAGGTTGAGTCCATCGGGGTTTTCAATTGCTACGGTCTTGAGTTCCATGTGAACATCTCCCTTGTTTCATTTTTTTTTGAAATCGGAAAACGAGATGACCTTGTGCCCGGGTGCGGGGTTAGATTCAATGGCAGCTTCGGTATCGGGAACCTGTTCCTCGGGCTCTTCCGGGCAGATGATTCTTTCAAGCCGCACATTTTTTCCATCCATCGTAAATGGATCGCCATCAATATAAGAGTTTCTAAGAATCCAGGTTACGGTTTGAAGGGGAATCTGCAGAAGGAGCAGCTTGACGTGATTCCAGCCAGGTTTATAATCCTCAGCAATGTTTTCTATTCTGGCAAAAACCAGGGGTCTGTCTTCATAATGGATTAAAACGATATCATTCTCACCTGTCATGAACGAACCATCCTTGATGGCTTCGTAAAAAGTCCAATATCTGCGTTGAGTTTCATCCTTCGTCATTGCGGCGTACTAACCGTACGCCGCATTTCTCAGGATTTGCTCGCCTTGATCTTGAGCTTTTTACTTTGCCATCCTAATTTTGATTTTTTTACGGGTTCAACATCTTCTACACAAAAAGAAGTAAAAAGGAGTTGGAATTCAGACGTCTCGTTTGACGCAATCAAAGCGTATCCGTTCAGCACTGGCTTCTGACTCCTGATCAGTATAAATATCCATTCACAGATTGGGTGTCAACACAAACGAAAAGACCTTAATCGTATCCGTTCGGGTTTTGAGACTGCCATCTCCAGGCATCCCGGCAGATATCGTCAAGAAATCGCCGGGCGTTCCAGCCCATTTCCCTTTGCGCTTTGGAAGGATCTGCATAGCTGCTGGCCACATCTCCGGGCCTGCGGTCCATGATC
>JAPLJE010000631.1:0-1943 GCA_026388755.1 Deltaproteobacteria bacterium
GACCGGGGAAACAGAAACATACCCTGCAATGACGGCTATCCTGAGGGATTGTGCCGACAAAGAAGCCAGCCTGTATCAGGACCTCCAGGAACGGATCGCCTAACCTTTTAAATGGACTTTGCATCGGCATGACCCTTAAGGCTCAGCTTAAAAAGCTCATCGTGGAAGATCTGAATCTTGCGGACATCCGTCCCGAAGACATCAG
Source organism: Deltaproteobacteria bacterium (assembly GCA_026388755.1). Lineage (GTDB taxonomy): Bacteria > Desulfobacterota > Desulfobacteria > Desulfobacterales > Desulfatirhabdiaceae > RAAP-1. Next base: position 206 of record JAPLJE010000631.1, read on the forward strand.
TGACGACGACCCCTTGTTCGGAGAAAAATTCGGTCTGGATTCCATTGATGCGGTCGAACTCGTGTTTCAGCTCAAGGCGCAATTCGGTGTGGAAATCAAAAACATGAAAGAAGGCCGTTCGGTCCTCCGGAGCATCAATTCCATATCGGCATTTATCGAAAAAAGGCGCGGCGCATGAATCGTCAGAAACCGATTCCCATCAGCGGGATAGGCTGTATCTGCGCCGCCGGGGGGAACCTTTCCGATTGCATGGACACCCTTTTTAACCGCGCCCCGGTACCTGCGCCGCCGGTTTCATGTCCGGGATCGCAACACCCGGTCTTTGAGGTTGCGGATCGATTTCTACCGGAAAATAATTCTGTGCATCCGGCCGGAACCCGGGCTGCTCGCCTGGCTCTGAAAGCCACAGAAGAAGCGCTGGCGGATGCGGGGCTGAATCCGGATATGCTTTGCGGCAAAAAGGTTGGCGTGATGATCGGCACCAACGTTTCCGGAGGTGTCAGCAACCGCTCGCTTCAACAACAAGGCGCTGGAGAAGTGAAAGAAACCGGGAGCAGGCGCTGCTGCCCCTCGCCCGCGGAGCGTTTTCTGGCCGTAAACCCCGCCCAATGGATCGCACGGCATTTCAATTTCTCCGGGCCGTGCCAGACCATCGTGAATGCGTGTTCCGCCGGAGGTGACGCCATTGGTCTGGCCGGAGCATGGATCCGTTCGGGCCGCTGCGACATGGTCATTGCCGGCGGCGTGGATGCCTTTTATGAAGTGACTTATTACGGATTCATCGCCCTGATGAACTACGATATCGAGCCCTGCAAGCCCTTTGATGCCTGCCGCAACGGCCTCAACCTCGGCGAGGGAGCCGGCATCATGGTTTTGGAATCAGACCGCATGATGGCCCATCGGGGTAAAAGAGCCCGGGCGTTTGTTTCCGGATATGGCATGGCAAGCGATGCCTATCATTTTACTGCTCCGGACCCCGACGCCGGCGGGCTGCGGCTGGCAATACAGGATGCCCTGATTTCGGCCGGCACCCGCCCGTCGGACATTGCCTTCATCAATGCCCACGGCACGGGCACCCGGGACAACGACCGGATTGAATCCCATCTGTTTTACGATTTGTTCCCGGATGTTCCCTTCGGATCGACCAAGGGCTATACCGGCCACACGCTCGGCGCTTCGGGAGCCATTGAGGCGGCTTTCACCATTTCCTGTCTCGAACGCCAGCAGGTGCCGGCAAGCGCCGGCTTTTCCGAACCCGACCTGGAGTTGCCAGCCCATCCGGTCCGGGAAAAAACCCCCATTCGCGGAACCACGGCCCTTTCGGAAACGCTGGCTTTCGGCGGCAACAACAGCGTCTTGATTTTTACAACGGAAAACGGCTCATGAAAGTGCGCATCAACGGCATCGGTGTCATCGGCAGCTTCGGTTGCGACATCCAAAGCCTTGAAGAAGCGGTTATCAATTCGAACCGCCCCATCCCGGAACCCCTGCGGAAAAGCTTCGGACCGGATCAAACAGCGCCTGTTGCCCCGGAGCTTGTGACCGATACTTCCCTGCTTGGCCGGTTTGTTCCGTCAAAAGCCCTTCGCAGGGTGGACCATTATTCCCGAATGGCGATTATTGCCGGATATCTCGCGCTTCAGGATGCAAAGGAAGGTGCGGAGATTGTTGAAGGGCTGCCCGAGCCCATGGGGGTGCTCGTCGCCACCGGTATGGGGCCGACAGCCGGCACGCTCGA
>JAPLJE010000631.1:2071-6686 GCA_026388755.1 Deltaproteobacteria bacterium
TCTTCGCCTGTCGCCGATCCAGTTTTCAAATTCGGTGCATAACGCGGCAGCCGCGTACATTTCGATGCTGCTGAAAATCCGGGGCCCCAATGTCTCCATAAATCAGTATGACATGTCGGTGCCGCTGGCTTTTCAGACCGCCGTGGACTGGCTCGAAGAGGGACGGGCCGCATCGGTTCTGGTCGGAGGGGTCGATTGCTTTTCCAAAGGCCTTTGTGACGCGACCCGTTGCACCCCAAACCGGAATGACGGAAACACCGGCCGGCGGCCGGTTCCTGTCGGCGAGGGAAGCGCATTTTTCGTGCTCACCCCGTCCGGAGCAAAAGAATCCCAATATCCGTTTATCCGGGATGTCCGGATCGGGCGGAACCTTCAAGACATTGCGCCGCCGTCAGGCGTTCTTTTTCTTCATGACGGCAGCGGTGAAGAGGCTGCGCTGTTAGGTCCGGCCGTATGCCAGGCCGTTTTCTCCCGCGTCTATGGCGCATTTCCTTCCAGCATGGCCATGGATCTTGCCATGGCGGCTCTTTTACTCAAAAAAGATCCATGCCGGAACAAGTTGCTTCCGCATTTTGATTTTGGGTCGGATATTGTGAAAAATCCCCGGATCTGTTGTCTGAAAAAGGGAGTGGCCGGGGATTTGGGGTTGATTGAAATCCGGCATCCTAACGCTCAACCGTAAGCCCGATAAACGCGTGGGAAAAACGGCCGCTTTCGGGAATGAAGCGGCTCAAGCTTGCCGGAGTGGAACAATTCCTCGAGAATGATGTAAATGGCGGCGCTTCCGGTATTTCCTTTTTCCGCAAGGTTTGAAAACCACCGGTCGTAAGGGATTTCAAAACCGATCCGAGTCATTTCCTCATAAAACTTCGGACGGAAATAGGCCGATGAATAGTGGGGCAGAAACCAGTCCACGGCATCCGGACGCAAAGCGTGCTTCCGGATGACCATTGAGAGGGCCATTCCCATGGTCTGAACAATTTCGCGGTCAAGAAGCTTGATATCTTGCCGCACCGAAAACCGGTGGGGCATGGATTCCGGCGCGATATCCTCGATATTCCGCCAGCCCACGATGCTGCCGTCCGCCTGCTTGACCCCGCCCGCATACATACAGGTCTCCAGTTTTCCGGCATAGGAAATCACTTCCACCCAGTCCACTTTCAGGCACAGCCCTTCCCTGTTTTTTTCCGTGGAAAGAAACGCCGCACCGGCCCCGTCCGACAGCATCCATCTTAAAAAATCGGCGTCAAATGCCCGTTCGGGCCGTGTCTCAAGATCCGGCAACTCTTTGTAAAACGGGGTTAAAAACTGAGCCCTCATATAGGAAGAAGACAACTCGGAGCCTGCTGCCACGGCATTTGGTGCAAGTCCTGCGGCCACATTCATAAAGGCATACTTAAATGCCGTTATGCCGGAAAGACAGATGCCTGAAGTGGTTACGGCCTCGCAGGTTTCCAGCCCCAGTTCGCCCTGAACCATGAGCGCATGGCCGGGAAACATCAGGTCCGGGCTGGTTGTGCCGCAGCACAGGCATTGAATGTGATCTGGCGTAAATCCGGCATAGGGGCGCAACTTCCGGATCGCCTCGGCCGTAAGCTGGGCATTGGTATGGGTTAGTCTGCCCGATTCCGGATTCAGCGCATAATATCGCTGTTTGATCTGATTGCTGTTAAGGACGATGCGTTTGGCCTTGGATCCGATGCCGTTCACTTTCCCCAGAACATCCTCTATGTCATCGTTTGTCACCGGATCATTGGGAAGAAAAGCCGATACATCGTTGATGAATACGTCCATGGTTTCCTCTTTACTCGTGGGAAATGTGTTTCAGGAATCGTTTCAGCAGATCGGCATAGGTCTGGTAAAAAATCTTCGGATCCATGCGGGTGGGAAAAACGGCATTGGTAAACGTATAATAGTCAAGGTCATGGATAACGATTTTGTCCGCCATTTCCCGGTGCAGCGGCGTTCCGGGCAACGGCGTCAAAATGGACGGTATCGGCAGGTCAATGGCATGAGATGTCACGAAACGGTCAAGCGAGTCAAAATCCGTCTCTGAATATTCTGGAGAGACAATAAAGTCCCCGATGATGCGGATGCCCAATTTTTTCAGGATTTCCATGGCTTCGATGTTGACGGCAACCGAGCTTTTCTTGTTCAGCCGCTCAAGGCCCGCGTCTGTAATCTCCTCAAATCCGATGACTGCTGAAGAAAGTCCGGCCTGTTTCCACAATTTGAACAGGTCGGGATGACGGGTCACCGTGTCGGACCGCACATCGGCGACGATCGCTTTTTTCAATCCGGATTCGATAATTTGCCGGCCCAATTGCCGGGCCACTTCCGGATCACCGAAGGTGTTGGCATCCACGAGGCGGATCATCGGAACATCTTCCAGAAGCAACATGTCCCGCAGCACGGCTTCCGGCCGGTGGGTAATGTAGCGGCCCCGGGTCATTGCCGGAATGGAACAGAAAGCGCAGCAGTGGGTGCAACCATAGGCTGATACCACGAAGCCGACCTTGCCGCCCACACCGCTCATTACGTAAGAATTTCGATGCGCCTTAACCAGATCGTAGCGGGGCGGGCTGGCGTCTACGGCATCCTTAAAGGCATAGGCCCGCCGAACATAGTTCAGGGTTCTGTCCGGATCGGTTTTGGCAATCCCCGGAATGCCGGATGCGGATGTCCGGTTATCGAGGGCATCGACCAGTTCCCTGAAGCTGAGCTTGCCCAGTCCCACAACGATATAGTCGATGTCGTCCCGATTAAAAAAAGCAGGGTCGCACGAGGCGTGATGACCGCCTACCACGACGATTGCGTGGGTCTGTTTTTTTATTTCATTTGCCAGCCGTACGACGGTGTTGGCCTCGCAGGCGACGGCGGTGAAGCCGACAATATCCGGCTGAAACCGGATCAGGTCTTCCTCCAGCGCATTCGGTGTAACCTTCAAATCGGTAATGGTGACCTCGTGGTCATCCAGATTGCCTGCAATGACTTCAAGGGCCAGGGGCTCTCCCCTGAAAATCATTTTGATCGTATCGATCCCGTATTCCTCTTCGGGAATGCTTTTACCGCAGTTGGGCGGATTCACCAGAAGAATCTTCATCACGCTTTACCTGTATAAATTCGACGGAGTCCGGTTGGCGCCATCTCAAGTGTTGACTGCAAGCTGCTTTGAGGCTATATCAATAACAATCGGAAGTCAGGAAGAGCATAAGCCGAGAAACAGCGGCTCTTCTGCTTATCGCAACGATTAGGCTATCAATTATATCCGTTGTTCAAGAATATTGCAAAATGATAATGGAGTTTGATGAAACTTCTGGACAATGGGCTCACCAAGACATATCCGGGCGCCCGGACACCCGCGCTTTCGGACTTTAACCTGTCCCTGGGAACTGGAGAAATCGTGGGACTTTTAGGGCCCAACGGCGCCGGAAAAACCACAGCCATCTCCCTGATGACCGGTCTGATGGCACCGGATTCCGGCAATGTACACATCTGCGGAATTGATCTTTTCAAACGCTCCCGGCAGGCACGGCAATGGATCGGCCTGGTGCCTCAGCATATCGCCCTGTATCCGAACCTGACCGCCACGGAAAATTTATCTTATCTGGGTCGAATGTACCGTCTGAGCGGACGTGCTTTGAAAGAGCGGATCGACACATGCCTGGAAATGGTCGGTCTGTCGAACAACGCCCGCATTCGAATCGCCGCCTATTCCGGAGGCATGAAACGACGGGCCAATCTGGCGGCGGCCCTGCTTCATGAACCTAAAATGCTTTTTCTGGACGAACCCACCACCGGCATCGATCCCCAATCCCGCAACATGATTCTGGACCGGCTTTCCGATCTGAGTCGATCCGGCATCAGCATGCTCTATACCACCCACTACATGGAAGAAGCCGAAAAAATCTGCTCCCGCGTGGCCATTATCGACGAAGGACGAATTATCTCTGAGGGCAGTCCCAAAGACCTGATCAATGGGCACCCCGGATGCGAGCATCTCGGCGCCCTTTTCCTTCAACTGACCGGAAAAGAACTGAGGGATTAAACATGATGCCGCTCCTTGCCACGATGTTCAAGGAACTGCTCCTGCTCGTTCGCGACCGGTCCGGACTCCTCGTACTCTTCGTCATGCCCGCGGTACTGGTCGTTGTCGTGTCCCTTGTCCAGGAAAACGTTTTGAAGTCAACAGGCGAAACCACCATGGATATCCTGTTTATCGACCAGGATCACCAGGATTTTGGCAAGCGGGTTCAAAAAGAACTCGGAGAATCCGGCGCTGTCAACCTTGTAACAACACTGGACGGGCAGGCGATAGATGCCGAAGAGTCCCAGGCGCTGGTGGAAAAAGGCCGGTATCAGATTTGCATTGTCATTCCTCCCGGAACCACCGAAGCGGTACAGAAACGGGCCATGGACCAGATTTCCGATGCATACTCCGGCGCATCAGGGGCAGAAGAACTTGCCATGCCGCATTTGATCGTCTATTTCGATCCGCTGATCCACGGTGCCTTCCGGTCCTCTGTTTTGAATGCATTGAAACAGATGCTCCTGGTCATGGAGCTGGAAATGAAAGCCCGGGTTCTGGCGGAAACACTGCCCGTTCAGTTCAATC
>JAPLJE010000606.1 GCA_026388755.1 Deltaproteobacteria bacterium
GGTTTGAAAAAATCGATATCATAGAGCCAACGGTTTCTGAAACCATCGATATTTTAAAAGGCCTGAGGTCCCGTTATGAGGCGCACCATCAAATTGTTTATACCGATGCAGCATTGAAAGCGGCTGCCGTACTGTCAGCCAAACATATCAATGACCGGTTCCTTCCAGACAAGGCAATTGATGTCATGGATGAGGCAGGGGCATGGGTCAGGCTTGCCGGACAACCCCATCGGAAAAAAATCCAACCGGCGGACATTGAAAAAATCGTTGCCAAAATTGCCAGAATTCCGGAGATCCGGGTAACGACATCCGACCGCACGCGGCTTGAGACCCTCGAAGACCGGCTGAAGCAGGTGGTGTATGGCCAGGATGATGCCATTCGTGCGATGGTGACCGCCATCAAACGGTCCCGTTCCGGGCTGGGCGCACCGGATCGGCCGGTAGGCTCTTTCTTGTTTACCGGCCCCACCGGCGTGGGTAAAACCGAGTTGGCCAGACAGGTGGCGGCAGCTCTGGGCATATCGTTTTCGCGCTATGACATGAGCGAATACATGGAAAAGCATACGGTTGCCCGGCTTATCGGGGCGCCTCCAGGCTATGTCGGGTTTGACCAGGGCGGACTTTTGACCGATGACATTCGAAAACACCCGCATGGCGTGCTGCTTCTGGATGAAATTGAAAAAGCGCATCCGGATATCTTCAATATTCTGCTTCAGGTTCTGGATTACGCAACCCTGACTGATAACAACGGGAAAAAAGCGGATTTTAGAAATACGATCATCATCATGACCTCCAAAAATGTTTCAGCCCGGAATTCCGAAACCGGCTGGATGCCATCGTTTCTTTTCAATCGCTCAGCATTGAAATCATGGAAAAAGTTGTTGACAAGTTCCTGGCTGAAATCAATGCCCAGCTTTCACCCAGAAAGATACGTATCCAGCTGTTACCCGAGGCCAGAATCTGGCTGGCCAAAAAAGGATATGATCCCCAGTATGGCGCCAGGCCCTTATCCCGCCTGATTCAGATGCAAATCAAGGATGTGCTCTCTGACCGTATTCTTTTTGGCAATCTTGAAAAAGGCGGAACCGTACAGATCGGGCTGGATGGCGATCAACTCGCTTTTGATATTCACTGACAAAACATGCCGGTATTCCGTTTGTCAGATCAAATCATTTTCCCGGAATCGGAATTGGCCCGGGAAGACGGACTTCTGGCAGTGGGGGGCGATCTCTGCATCGAGCGCCTCATTCTGGCTTACCGCATGGGAATTTTTCCCTGGTTTAGCCAGGGAGATCCCATTCTCTGGTGGTCGCCGGATCCCAGGCTCGTGTTATATCCTGATGCGCTTCACGTTTCCCGAAGCCTGATGAAAACCCTTAAACAAGGCCGTTTTATCGTCACCCTGGATCAGGATTTTGCCCAGGTAATCGCGGCATGCGCCGGTGCACCCCGGGACAAACAGCCGGGAACCTGGATTACCACCGATATGATGGATGCCTATTGTCGCCTGCATGAGGCCGGCTTTGCCCATTCGGTAGAAGTATGGAACCAGGGTGAACTGGCCGGCGGCCTGTATGGTGTCTCATTGGGAAAATGCTTTTTCGGAGAATCCATGTTTGCCCGTAAAAATAACGCCTCCAAAGTCGGGCTGGTGGCCCTGGTGCATTTTCTTCAATAATGGTCTTTCAACCTCATTGACTGTCAGGTGACCACTCAACATCTGGTCCGGCTGGGTGCGAGAGAGATTCCCAGAAAGCATTTCATGGCTGAATTAAAGCTGGCATTAAAATCGCCCACCCAAAAAGGCAACTGGGGGAGGTCAAAGGAAGATATTATTTTTTTAAAATTTTGACTTATCATCAATTTATTAACGATTTTATACCAAAACAGGGGGGATTTTTATGGAGACCGGTTGTATTTTCTGCAGCATTGCCCAGGAAAAAACGACTACGGAACTGCTTTACAAGAATCAGAACCTGGTGATCTTCAAAGACATCAAACCCCACGCACCGGTTCATCTGCTGATTGTCCCCAAACAGCATATCCGCAGCGTTAATGACCTGACTGCAGATGATCTGCCGCTGCTATCGGAGCTGATCGTGGCTGCCAGGAACATGGCAATAGAGGTTGGGGTCAAGGAATCGGGTTACAAGCTTCTTTTCAATGTCGAGCGCGGCGGCGGCCAGATGGTCTTTCACCTTCATCTGCATTTGATCGGCGGATGGATTCGATAGGGGATACGACATGAAAATTGTGGTGATGATCCCTTCTCGATATGGATCGACCCGCTTCGAGGGGAAACCCCTGGCCCTTATTTCCGGAAAACCCATGATTCAGTGCGTTTATGAACGGGCAGTCACCGCTGAAATGGTGGACGATGTGGTTGTGGCAACCGACGACAGGCGGATTTACAGGGCTGTGACCAGTTTTGGCGGCAAGGCGATCATGACGGCTGCTGAAAACCGATCGGGTACGGACCGGGTTGCCGAAGCCGCCGAACTTCTGAACCTTTCGGCAAATGATATCGTGGTCAATATTCAGGGGGATCAGCCTCGCATCCATCCTTCCTGCATCCAGGAGGTTGCAGCCCCGCTGATCGAAAATCCGGATATTCAGATGAGTACGCTCGCCTTTAAGATCACCAATCCCGAAGAAATTACCAACCCCAAGGATGTGAAGGTGACCTTTGATACAAGGGGCGATGCCCTCTATTTTTCACGGTCCCCCATTCCTTTTGGAAGGGATCCGCTCAGTGTTTTCAATACGTATAAACATCTAGGCGTTTACGCATATACCCGCCGCTTTTTGGATGTATTCCGAAGTCTTCCGGATGGCAGGCTTGAGAATATCGAAAAACTCGAACAGCTCCGCGCCATGGAATATGGATATCGAATCCGTGTGGTTGTCACAGAACATGACTCGCCCGAGGTAGATGTCCCGGAGGACATCAATAGGATTCAAAACCTGCTAATCCCCTAATGGATTAATCCCGGCTTATAGGTCGAAACCGCCCACAGGATTCGCTCGGCCTGATTGGAGGTAAACTCGGTCATGCAGGCGTCATCGGAATAGTCCATGTAATTCTCGATGGGATCCAGCCCAGGAGAAGAACAGGTATCTTTACCCACCGGACAACCTTTGGTGGCTTCAGCCTCGTAAGGCGTATCATCCACATAATCTCCGGGGGTATTACACCCGTTCTGGAATGTGTGATAAAGACCCAGATAATGCCCGACTTCATGAACCGCGGTATATCCTTCGTCATAGGGAACGGCGCTGCCGCCGGGCAGCGTGGAATACAGGATGACGGATCCATGCATAAAACTGTTTTCAGGATAATCCCACGGGAAATACGACCAGCCCAGAATTCCCCGGTTCGGGGAAGTCAGATAAATATTTAAAACATGGGTGGGATCCACAGCCAGGGCCTTTTTCATTTTGCGTTCCGCAATAAATCCATTGGACAACCTGAAAAACCAGTCGCTCTGGGTACGGTCGATGCCGTGCAGAGAAAACGAAACGCCTGAGAGTGCATAAGAAGTGTTCATTACATCGAGCTGGGCCTGAAGCTGGGAATCTGAAACATTTCCGGTTCCATTGGATGCATAAATCACATGAAATGCAACCGGAATGGCGAGGGTTGCAGCCTGAAACGCTCTGTTTTCCTGAAGCCACTGCCCCATGGAGGCAGGCGCTCGCGGAATATGGGCCGGCGCTTGATCTTCTGTGGCACAGCGAATGCCAGTGACGATGTTCCCATCTTCACCCAAAAACTGTATGGTATGAAGTCCGTTGAAATCGGCTTGATCCTGCGCCATAGACAGGATTGGAAATAAACTGAAGATACAAAAAATAAAAAACACCAAAACGATTGAATGATGATTGATTTTTTGCGTCATGGTCGTTTTCCTCAGCAGGTTTTTAGATGCTACTCCTGAATGCTTTCTTCGTGAATGGTTCCGGATTCCGGTTTGCCTGAGCCTTTGGAGCCGCCAGGGTTAGCAGAAGGTGACCCAGGTTGTGATTTCCTAGGCGCCGGCAGCGGTGGATTTTTTTCCGTTGCGATTTTTATTTTTTCCAATTCTTTGATGCC
>JAPLJE010000052.1 GCA_026388755.1 Deltaproteobacteria bacterium
ATTCCGGAGAATGTGGCTACGGAAGTCTTCATGCTTCCCGCCTGTGTCTCGGTTGAAAAGGAAGGCAGCATTTCCAACAGCGGGCGATGGATGCAGTGGCGGTATGCGGGTCCCAAGCCTCTGGGGAACAGCCTTCCGGACGGCGACATCATTATGGAAATAGGGCTCAAGCTGAAGGAGCTATACAAGGAAAGCGGCGTGTTTCCGGACCCGATTCTGAATCTGAAGTGGGACTACATGACAGACCACAAATTTGATCCCCACAAGGTGGCCAAACAGATCAACGGGTTTTTTGTCAGGGATGTCAAGGTCGGCGATCAGGAATTCAAGATGGGATCTCAGGTCCCCAGCTTTGCATTTCTTCAGAATGATGGATCCACATCCTGCGGCAACTGGCTTTACTCAGGCAGCTATACGGACAAAGGAAACATGGCGGCCCGTAAAAAGCAGGAAGATGCGCCCAATAAAATCGGCCTGTATCCCGAGTTTGCCTGGGCATGGCCGGTGAATCGCAGAATCATTTACAACCGGGCGTCCGTGGATCCCAAGGGACAGCCTTATGACGAAAAACGCTGGGTTATCCAATGGAAGGACGGCAAATGGGTCGGAGATGTGCCGGACGGGGCGCAGCCGCCTTTGATCGGCGCCGATGGTCAGCCCGACCCCAAGGCCAAGCATCCGTTTATCATGACGGTCCACGGTTTTGGTCAGCTTTTTGGGCCCGGATTGCTTGATGGTCCCTTTCCGGAACATTATGAGCCCATGGAATGTCCGGTGGAAAAAAACTTCATGAGTTCTCAGTTTACCACCCCCACGGCAGCGGTTTACGGCACCAGCGCCGATACTTTTGCCACCTGTGACCCCAGATTCCCCTATGTGGGAACAACTTACCGGGTTTCCGAACACTGGCAGACCGGCCTTCTCACCCGTCCGCAGCCCTGGCTCATGGAACTCCAACCTCAGGCTTTTGTGGAGATGAGACGGCGGTTGTGACCAAACGGTTCAAGCCGATGAAGATTGCCGGAACCATTGTTCATCAGGTGGGGATGCCGTATAATTATGGGTGGCGATGGCCGGCCAGCGGCAAAGAGGAAAGCGCGAATCTGCTGACTCCGTCCGCTGGTGATCCCAATACCCGAATCCCGGAAACCAAAGCCTTTATGGTCAACGTAACCAAACTATAACCGGAGGTGGAGCCCATGAGTAAGGTATTTTTTGTAGATACAACCGTTTGTACCGCCTGCCGGGGTTGTCAGGTGGCCTGCAAGCAGTGGCATAACCTTCCCGCGGAAATGACCACGAACCGGGGGACGAATGAAAATCCGCCGGATCTGTCGTTTAACACCTACAAGGTCGTCCGGATGAGGGAAGAAGTCATCAATAATAAGCTCAACTGGCTGTTTTTTCCGGAACAGTGCCGGCACTGCATTTCGCCGCCCTGTCTGGATACGGCCGGCGAACCCAGTGCCATATACAAGGATGAAGTGACGGGGGCGGTCATTTATACGGCCGAAACCCGGTTTCTGAATGCGGAGGATATTATCGCATCCTGTCCGTATAATATTCCCCGAAAATCCGCGGATGGGACCCTGGCCAAATGCGATATGTGCAACGACCGGGTTCACAACGGACTGATCCCGTCC
>JAPLJE010000302.1 GCA_026388755.1 Deltaproteobacteria bacterium
CGCGGAGAACTGCCTGCCTGCGTGGTTACCTGTCCCACTAAGGCCAGGGTCTTTGGCGACATCAATGATCCCAAAAGCGATGCGGCACTGCTACTGAAGAAAAACCAAAGCGTTCGCGTCATCAACAAGGAATCGGACACCAAACCCAACATGTACTATCTGTCCGTAACCGCTCCCCTGAACTGGCCAGTCAAGGCCAGAATGCCGGATGCCATTCAGTTATGGAAACTGGCGGGCCCCCTGATCTGGGGCATTGTGGGACTCAATGCACTGGGCGTTCTATTCATGCTGGGAAAACAGCTTCTGATGAATGACAAAGCCCCTGAAACCGACGAATCCCATGAGGAAAAGAGGCAATCATGACATCAACACAAATCCATCGTCACACCCGACTGTCCATTCTTATGCACTGGTTCAATGCCGGCTGCTGGATTTTTCTGCTGTTAACCGGCCTGGGTCTGATTCGAAACGACGACCTTCAGCCATTTACATCATGGCCAACGATGCTGCGGCCTTTGTTCGGCGGGGGCGCCAATCTGCTTCTGGCTCATGAAATTGTCGGCATTATCTGGGCTGGCGGATTTTTTTTATATGGCATCGTCCGGCTGAAATCCGACGTCTTTCCCTTTATCCGCGAAATTTTTACCGTGGATATCCATCGGGACTTCCTGTGGCTGATTGGCAAGGGAATCCAGATGACTTTGGGGTATCGAACGCTTGGCGTCATCGCGGATAAATTCGGTTTCAGCCCCAGAATTCCGGATCAGGGGTTTTACAACGTCGGGCAGAAGATTTTCGCTATCCCGGCGGTATTTGGCGGAATGGTCATTGCGGCATCCGGCATCATCATGATTCTGTCTCAAGTCGGCATGGCGAGTACCGCGCTGGTTCAATGGGCGATCCTGATTCATTTTGTTATGGTTGGCCTGGTGTTTGCCGGTCTTCTCATTCATATCTTCATGGCATCGATTGCTGCCGGCGAGCAGCCGGCCTTTCTTTCCATGTTTACCGGAACGGTCCCCGAAGATTACGCACGTCATCACCACAAGCTGTGGCTGGATGAGGTCAAAAAGAGTTAAAATATGCTATGGATGGGGCTCAAGATCAAGCGATTGCTGGTTTATCCCGTAATCCTAATCCTGGTGATGGGAACCCTGACCGCTGCGGCGCCCGATAGTCGGGAACAACCGGCATGGCTTCAGCAGGCCTGGAATGAAGCCAGACAAGACGGGTATGAACTGATTTCCATCCCTGAACTGAAAGCCCTTTATGAATCCGGAAAAGACTTTTCCATCATTGATGTCCGCCCCGAATATGAATATCGTGACGGACATCTTCCACATGCCACAAGTCTGGAGTTTGATCTGGGGGACAAGCTTGAGCTGAAGCCGGATAAGCAGGCAGCGCTTATCCGGCTTCTGGGTCCGGATAAACAGCGCATGATCGTGATATATTGTCGAAGCTTTGCCTGACTGCGAAGCTCCATTGCAGCCCGGTGGGCTGTGAGACTGGGATATCAAAAAATTTTACGGCTCCCGGAAGGGTTTTTTGGCTGGAAATCCTTTTTTCCAGACAAGCCGCAATCTGCGGATACCGTGAAAAAACTGGGAATCGGTGACGCGTTTCCTTCCTGCCAGCTTGTGATGCTCTATGACGAAAGCGACAGAGCCTATCTGAAAATTCCAGGTCTGCAAAAAAACTTTTCTCTCGAAGATGTTGGCAGCGAGTATCTGTATATCGTGGTATACAATGAAAGATGCCTGGCCTGCGTGGATGAGGTCAAAGCTTTCAAAACACTATATCACCAAATGAATGCCAGTCCCTATCTTTCGGACAGGGTTAAACTCCTGGCCATCGGCGCCGGCAGCAAAAAAAGGGGTGTCATTACTTTCAAAAAAGAAAATACCATTCCTTATCCGCTTTTTGCAGATGAAAACCGGAGCATTTTTTCCTGTCTCGGGAACCCTGTTCTGCCCACGTCCTATCTGGTTCAGATTCGGCCAGGAGGCAGGAGGCAAATCCTGTTCGTTCAGCAGGATCATATCAACAATGTCGAAATGCTTGTCCAAAAAATCACCTCTCTTGTGAAAGACACGGAACTGCCCCCAAAATAGCTATCTGTGAATTTTTAGACTTTTTACAATACCTCATGTATGATAATCGACAGTGTCGTTGACAACAATCATACATGAGGTTTATCCATGAATCGCATAAAAATTCACAGCCTGCTCCAATCCAAAACCCCCCTGTATCAAATCCTGGTAAGCGGATGGGTCAGAACCCGCCGGAATTCCAAGGGGTTTTCGTTTATTGAAGTCAACGACGGGTCCTGCCTGAAAAACATTCAGATCATCGCGCCCAGCAGCCTGCCCAATTATGACGAGATTCAAAAATTAACCACGGGATCAGCGGTCAACATCTCCGGCAGTCTGGTTTCTTCACAGGGTAAAGGCCAGAACTGGGAAATCACCGCAACCCGGATTTCGGTCATCGGTGCAGCCCCGGAAACCTTTCCGCTTCAGAAAAAACGTCACAGCGATGAGTACCTTCGGACCATCGCCCACCTCAGACCCCGAACCAACAAGTATGGCGCGGTTTTTCGTATCCGCTCAGAACTTTCTTATGCCATTCATACGTTTTTCAGGGACCGGGGATTTCGTTATATCCATTCTCCCATCATCACCAGCTCAGATTGTGAAGGCGCTGGAGAAATGTTCAGGGTAACGACGCTGGATATCAAAAATCCGGCTTTAAAAGACAGGGGGCTGGATGCTTCACGGGATTTTTTCGGCAAAGAAGCCAGCCTGACGGTCTCGGGACAGTTATCCGCTGAAATGTTTGCTCTGGCGCTCGGGGACGTCTATACCTTTGGTCCGACGTTTCGGGCGGAGAATTCCAATACCCAGCGTCATGCCGCCGAATTCTGGATGATAGAGCCGGAAATGGCTTTCTGCGATCTTTCTGGAAACATGGATCTTGGCGAGGAACTCATCCGTTACCTGATCAGCCATGTGCTTCGGGAGTGCCGGGAGGACATGGCGCTTTTCGGAAATTTTGTGGATAAGACCCTTATGGAAACCCTGAATCACATTTTATCGTCCGAATTTGTCCGGTTGCCATACGTCGAAGCAGTTGAAATCCTGAAAACATCGCAGGTATCGTTTGAATATCCGGTGGTATATGGAACTGATCTGCAATCCGAACACGAAAAATACCTGACCGAAACCCATTTTAAAAAACCGGTCATTCTCCATGATTACCCCAAGACCATCAAACCCTTTTACATGCGGCTAAATGCGGATCAGCAGACCGTAGCGGCGATGGATATTCTGGTCCCGGGTATTGGCGAGATCGTCGGCGGCAGTCAGCGGGAAGAACGTCTGAATGTGCTACAAGACAGAATGGATGAAATGGGGCTTGTCAAGGAAAATTACTGGTGGTATCTGGATTCCAGGCGTTATGGATCGGTACCGCACAGCGGTTTTGGTATGGGCTTCGAGCGGCTGATCATGATGATCACAGGCATTACCAATATCCGCGATGTCATTCCTTTTCCCAGAACACCGGGCAATATTGACTTTTAAACAGGTGCGTGCTCGGTTTTCATGGTTCTCAACCGAGCCAGTTCCCAGATATAGTCATACAGGTGAAGCCCTTTGCTGGCGGCAATGATTTCGCCATCCTCGACCCCAATTTCCTGGGCCATGTATTCCTTGAGCATTTGAATAGCCCCCAGATTAGCGGGAAAGCCATTCCACAGATCCCAGGACCGGAAATACACCATGAAATGAAGTTTTCCATACCGGATTCGGGTGTCGATTCCCCGAAGGCAGGGCGGATCGTTCAATAACAGCGCCTTTGGGTCTCCGACCGTCATGTAGGCCTGATTGGTTCAGTGCCCGTCTTGCCGGTACATGCGAATCACCTCGGCAATCTGGGGCTCAAGATATTCTCCGTAAGTATAGTCTTCATTGGGCTGTTTTTCCGCTGTCATCAGATACGGCAGATAGCTTTCAATATAGCCGTCCGCGACCGGGTTCGGAATACACAGCGCCTCCGGAATATCGGGGATCAGGGGCCTGGTTCCCGGATACTTGATCTGGACCGTGATATAATCAAATTCCAGCCGTTCCTGGCCCTGAAAACTTCCCCTGTCAATCTGATAGCGGTGCCCCTTGTCAATAATCTCATAGACACACTGAAACCAGGCGTCTGGAATATCTCTTGCCTGAAGGGTCGTGATGTTCAATGTCATAATTTATATATCCAGCGTGGTTACCTGCAGGGCATTGCTCTGAATGAACTCCCTGCGGGGCTCGACTTCTTCTCCCATCAACACGGTGAAAATTTCATCGGTCTCGACCGTATCCTCAATCTTTACCTGAAGCAGAATCCGCTTTTCAGGATTCATCGTGGTTTCCCAGAGCTGATCGGGATTCATTTCTCCAAGGCCTTTATAGCGCTGAACCCCAAGCCCTTTTTTCCCTTCTTCAATCAACATTTTAAGAAGCTGATAAGTATTTTCCGCAACAAGGGCTTCTTTTTCCTTGCCGATTTCAAGAATCTGAAACGGCGGCGCATCATAAGGTGAAAGCCGGCCGCCAATGAGTAGGCTTGTCTGAAAATCCTTTGAAAAAACAAGGCCCCTGCCGATTCTGACTGGTTTGAAATCTTTTTCGGTTCTTTCTGTCAGCAGCCGTTTCAACTGATCTGCTTCCGGACTGGATACCGTCATTTCATATAAATGTTTTTCCTCGTTCCACAGCGGTTCGGTGACATCAAAACCCGCCTGAATGATCGCCTCTCTGAGCGCGGTCATCTGCTGAAGGTCCTTGATAAAATCCTTGTCCGCAACGCCTGCCCGGATCAGGCAATTCATCAGCTCGAACGGATACCCCTGAATCATGAACTTGTTCATCAGCGCAAAATACTCGGAAAGATCGCCGACCCACATCAACAACTGATGTTCCGTGACAAGGTCATCGCTGACACTGGTTTTAACCGCTTTTTGATGACAGACCCGTTTCAGAATATACTCGTCAAAAGCCCTTTCATCTTTCAGATAAAGGGCCTGATTACCTTTACCCACCCTGAAAAGCGGCGGATGGGCAATGTACAAATATCCTTTTTCAATGATTTCGCGCATCTGGCGGTAAAAAAAAGTCAGCAGCAGGGTTCGGATGTGAGCTCCATCCACATCCGCATCGGTCATGATAATAACTTTATGATACCGGATTTGATCTGCGTTGTAGTCCTCTTCACCGACTCCGGTTCCCAGCACCGTAATGATATTCTTGATTTCTTCGCTTTTGATGATCCTGTCGAACCTGGCTTTTTCCACATTCAGAATTTTACCCCTGAGGGGGAGAATGGCCTGAAATTTTCTATCTCTGCCCTGCTTGGCGGAACCACCGGCAGAATCTCCTTCCACCAGAAAAAGTTCCCTTTGCTGGGGATCGGAACTCTGACATTCGGCCAGTTTTCCCGGCAGCGTCGAATCCAGCAAGGAGCCCTTGCTGCGGGCAAGATCGCGAGCCCGCCGGGCAGCTTCTCTGGCCCTGGAAGCCTCAACGGCTTTTTCAATAATTTTTTTACCGACCGACGGATTCTCTTCCAGAAACATGTTCAGTTTTTCATTGACCAGCGATTCAACCAATCCTTTGACTTCGCTGTTTCCCAGCTTGGTCTTGGTCTGACCTTCGAACTGGGGAGATTTAATTCTGACGCTGACAATAGCGGTCAGCCCTTCCCGGACATCGTCTCCGCTGATTTTGGCCTGAAGATTTTTGGGCAGGCTGCCGCTGGTTGCATACTGATTCAGGGTTCGTGTCAAGGCAGCCTTGAATCCGATTAAATGTGTTCCGCCTTCGATCGTGTTTATATTGTTTGCAAAGGAAAAAAGTTTTTCATTATAGGTATCGTTGTACTGAATGGCGACTTCGATACTGACTTCACTTTTAATACCTTCAACGAAAATGGGCGGATGAAGCGGCGTATTGCGCCGGTTCAGATATTCCACAAACGAAATCAGCCCACCTTTGTACTGCAATTCCTTTTTGACATCCGAACGTTCATCTTCAAGGGAAATTTTGATACCTTTGTTTAAAAAAGCCAATTCCCTGAGGCGCCGCAGCAGAATATCAAAATCAAACGTGGTAACGGCAAATATTTCCGGGTCTGCGGTAAAGTGAACCTTTGTTCCCCGTTTATCCGTAGTTCCCCGAATTTCAAGCTCACTGGTTTTTTTTCCCTTTGCATAAGTCTGGTAATAAATTTTACCTTCGGAATAGATTTCCAATTCAATAAAAACAGACAAAGCATTGACGACAGAAATACCGACGCCATGAAGTCCTCCGGAAACTTTATAGGAACTATCATCAAATTTTCCGCCGGCATGAAGTTTTGTCATGACGACTTCGACCGCCGGAACATTTTCCTTTTTGTGAATACCAACCGGAATACCCCTACCATTATCTTCTACACTGACGCTGTTATCCGTGTGAATGATCACCTTGATATCGTCGCAATATCCGGCCATGGCTTCATCGATGCTGTTATCAACAACCTCGTAGACCAGATGATGAAGACCTTCTACATCCACATTTCCGATATACATGGAAGGTCTTTTGCGAACAGCCTCCAGACCCTCCAAAATTTTGATATTATCTGCGGTATACGTCTGATTTTCCATTTTCTTCTTTTTCTACCCTTAAAACATTCATAACCTTAAAGCCGCAACAACTGCCGACCTTTCCTGCTCCCTCTATTTTTTTATCTTAAATTTTCATAGGCATAATCACACAAAGATAACTTTTGTCCTTTTCACCTTCTATTAAACAAGGTGTTTGATCATCGACAATACTAATTACGACCTGATCCTCTTCAATCACGGAAAGAGATTCGACAAAATATCTGGGATTAAATGCCACTTCAAAGGAACTATCCGTATATACAATAAACATTTCTTCCTTGGATTCTCCAAGTTCCGGATTGGTTGAAGTAATAATCATTTTGTCGTCATTAAAATTAAAAATAACCCCTTTGTAATCCTCGGTCGAAAAAATGGACATGCGTTTGAGCATCATCATGAATAATTGTTTGTTAAGAACAATTTGTTTGGTATTTTTTATAAAAAGAATATCACTGACATCGGGAAAAATGCCATTTATGAGTTGAATGCTGACGGTTTCCTGCTGTTGTTTGATGAAAAGTTTGTTGTCCATAATACCAATGGACAATTTTCCCTGTGGAATGATAATTTTAGAGAGTTCGTTAAAACCTTTTTTTTGAACCAGTGTTTTTTTATCAAGAATTAAGGCAGATTCATTGACACAGGGGTAATCCACTTTGGCAAGACGGTTTCCGTCTGTTGAAATGATTCTTATCCAGCTTTCCTCTTCCTTCTGAATTGTCTCCAGACAAACTCCTAAAACATGTGGACGCTTATCTTCGACAGACGCCGTCATCATGGAGGTTTTATCAATCATTTTTTTGAAATACCGTGCTTCCACCTCGATGAAAGGAATATTTTCAATTTCTGGAACCTCTGGAAAAGAATCAGGATTCATTCCCACAAGATGATATTGAACATTGTAATTGCCGATTTCTATCCAAAAATTTTCTACTTCATTGACAAGAATGTCTTCTGTTGGAAAATCCCTGACAATTTCATATAATTTTCTGGCATTGATGGCAATTGCACCTTCTGATTCCACCTCGGCCGGATAAAAACCGATAAATCCGGTTTCATAATCAGTAACATATAATTTAAGGCCGTCTTCAAGCGCTTTTATAAGCACACAGGATATGATGGCATTGCTCGTTTTTTTTTTTTTTTTTCCCTGAATTTTTGCCAGCGTATCCAGAATTTTTGATTTTTTCAGTGTGAATTTCATTGAATAAACCTTTCATATCTGTTGATGGCTCAGGTCCATTTTTACTGAAGTATCCATTTTTTGATGTGAGGTACGACCCCATCATTCCATTCAGGAGAAAGCCTTGATTTTATAAAAAAGACAAAGACAGCGTCCAACCAACCCAATATTTTTTCATATAAAAAAAATTTCTCCAGTACAGCGCCTTCCACATCATCCCTGGTTTCGACTTGTCCGGTTTCAGGTAATCTGAGATTGCTGATATTCAGGCTTTCGCCTTTCAAGGTAAGCTGCCATTCATTTTCTTGTTCCGAAACCCTTAAATGAATTTCTGTGACCAGCGCTCCTTTTTTAAGGGCCAGAACACCTTCTTCCAATCCGGCATCATCTCCTTTGATCGTAATGGTTTCCACGGTATCATGTATAGCGTTTTGCAGCATAATCCGGTTACCAATTGTAAAATTGACGGTTTCCTGAATAACACAATTTAACTGGCTGGGATCATGTTCGATAACATACCATAACCATGTCAGAAACTCATATCCTACAAATTTATAACGATTATACGCAACGGAAATATCTAACACGTATTACTCCATAAAATGAGATGGCGTCAGTCTGTTCAGCAAATCTTTCTCGGAATCCGTAAGGGACTCCAGGGCAGCTGTATAGGGAAAGCGACGAACAAGGTTCAACTTGAATGTTTTGGTAAAAAAAATTTCAAATGCTTCATTTGCTGATTTTTGCGTTGAAAAAAACCAGATAATGGATTTTTCATAATTCCACAGGATATCAAACACATTCGGTGTTGCCGGTATTCGAATTGAAATTTCACGAATAACGTCTTCCTTGATCTGTTTTTTTTCATTTCGAGAAAAAAAATCCTTACCGCTTTCCTTCAACCTTTTTGTCATTTCCTGGCGATATTTTTTGTTTATCACTTTTGAAGGGATGACTTTTTTATCCATTCGAAAAGAAAAAATGAACTGAGATCCCATCACAAATGTAGACCCGGAGAAATCCGGAGTAAATGGATCTTCAAAAGATGTCCATCCCGCGGATTGATCCATATCCTCATCATCTATTTCAACAATTGCATTCTGAGTAAGAAGCCGGGTCAGGGTATCCATTATAGGTTCTGCCAGTTGACCCAGCACCTGATAACGCGTTATAGAAACATTTGAAGAAAGAAGGCCCATAGCATCCCATATTGAAGGTAGTTAATTTGAATTAATCATTCTATCCGTTTTATTCAGGGGTTACAAGTTCTATTTATTGAATGGGTACAAGCTGGTATCTCACCTGTTTTTACACGAAAATGGTTTTTTGGTCAGTCAATGAATGTTGTAATCATTTTTTTGGTATATTTCTTTTCTTTATTTTATAAAAAAAACAATAATGATACCCTGTTTATTGTGTTTAAAACTTTGTAACAATTTATTATAGTATATAAATAATGATATTTTTCTTGTTCAAAACATGGATGTTAACTTCGGTTTAATTGAATACACATTTTGGAGTTGTTCATAACCGTTGTTTTTTAAACAGCCGGTCAGCAGATTAAAGAAAATTGATGAAATTTATTGCCGATCTTCATGTACACTCGCGTTTTTCCCGGGCAACATCCAAAAACCTTGATATAGAGCATCTGTATGTATCCGCTCAGTTAAAAGGAATTACGGTTGTTGCCACAGGCGATATTACTCATCCGGAATGGTTTAAAGAAGTCAGCGAAAAACTTGAACCTGCGGAACCGGGATTGTATCGGCTAAAAAAAAATATTGAAAAATACTGTGAAGAACAAGTTCCGTTTTCGAGTCGCAGTAAAGTCAGATTTGTGCTGAATTCTGAAATAAGCAGTATTTATAAAAAAATGGGAAAAACTCGTAAAAATCATAATCTGGTTTTTTTACCAGATTTGTCAGTTGCAGAGACGTTTAATCGAAAACTGGCAAAAATCGGAAACATTGTTTCAGATGGAAGGCCAATATTGGGTTTTGATGCCAGAAATCTACTTGAAATTCTTCTTGCTACCAGTGATCAGGCATTTATGGTTCCCGCACATATCTGGACCCCCTGGTTTTCGCTTCTGGGATCAAAATC
>JAPLJE010000223.1 GCA_026388755.1 Deltaproteobacteria bacterium
ACCTCGTATTCCGCCATGTATCCATATCCACCCAGAAGCTGAATGGCCTCATCCGCCACTTCCACAGCCGTCCGGGCCGCATACATCTTGGCCATTGAGGTCAGCTTGGGATCGATGTTGCCTTTATCATAATTCCATGCAGCCTTATAGGTTATCAGCCGGGCAAGTTCAATTTTCGTGGCCATATCTGCCAGTTTATGCTGGGTAATCTGAAATTCTGCAATTTTCTTTCCAAACTGTTCGCGCTGTTTGACGTAAGCCAGAGCCCTGTCAAATGCCCCCTGAGCCGTACCCAAAGCCTGAGCGGCAATCAGAATCCTGCTTTCGTCAAAAAACTCCAGAACCTGATAAAATCCTTTACCTTCTTTTCCAACCAGATTGGTCAGCGGTACCCGGACATCCTTGAAATTAACCTCAGCCGTGGACATCATATGTATACCCATTTTATCGCCAATGTCCGTAGCGGTTACGCCTTTGCGGTCCGCTTCAACCAGAATCATACTGATTCCGCGGTAGGAGGGCTTGGCTTCCGAATCGGTCTGACAGAGAACCGTAAAAAAACCCGCCAAACAGCCGTTGGTAATAAAGGTTTTGGTGCCGTTAATGACCCATTCATCCCCGTCTCGAAATGCCGTCGTGTTCATGGAAGTAATGTCGGAGCCATGATCCGGTTCTGTAAACGCGCCTGCGGAAAGCGTCTTGCCTTCGGCAACCAGGGGAAGAAATTTTTGCTTGAGTTCTTCACTGGCAAAGCGCAGCAGACATTCGGATGCAAACCCTGCAAGAATGAGGGCGGCTCCGATTGTGGAATCTCTTGCGCAGAGTTCTTCCGCAACGATGATATTTTCAATAACGCCAAGACCCTGGCCGGAATATTTTTCATCAAAGTGAATGCCGATAAAACCGAGCGCGGCAGCTTTTTTCCATATTTTTGTTGGAAATTCATGTTTTTTCTCGAGTTCAAGTGCAAGCTCTTTGTCAAATTCGCCTTTGGCAAAATTTCTTGCTGCTTTCTGAATCTCGATCTGTGATTTGGTGAGTTCAAAATCCATTTTTCCCCTCCAGTTCTTAAGGTTTGATGAATCCTGGCAATGGTCTGCATTAAAATTCAAGAAATAACAGTTTTTTGAATACGCCGGCAATGTTCACATGTATTTCGAAGCAAAATTAATCAGGATACCTCATTCTGAGTGACCGTTCAGGATTTAGCATAGACAAAATGGCATTGCAAGGAATTTGCTTGGGTGCGACTTGAAAACACATCAAGTGCCTAAGCGCCGATTTTCGACATGAGCATCTCGGAAAAAAGTTACTTGACTGTTAGCGATAAGTACCTTAAGGGATATGGTCATTCTCATCACTAATCAACACTCATTCGGAAAGGAATTCTTTATTGCATGTCTTATTCAATCGCACTGGCTGGAAAAGGAGGAACCGGAAAAACAACCATTGCAGGAATGCTGATCAAATATCTAGTGGACAAGGGCAAATCACCGGTTCTGGCTGTGGACGCCGACAGTAACGCCAATTTAAACGAAGTATTGGGACTAGAATTGTGCGATACCCTGAGCAATGCCCGAGAAGAAATGAAAAAAGGTGTTGTTCCCGGCGGCATGACCAAAGATGTGTTCATGTCCATGAAACTTCAACAGGCTGTTGTTGAAGCCAAAGGTTATGATCTTATTGTCATGGGGCAACCGGAAGGCTCTGGATGCTATTGCGCGGCCAACTCGCTGTTAATCGCCTTCCTGGACAAACTCATTCACAATTATCCTTATATTGTCATGGATAATGAAGCCGGAATGGAGCATATCAGCAGACTGACGACACGAAACGTGGATGTGCTGCTGATGGTATCAGATACTTCCCGACGTAGCATCCTTTCTGCGATTCGCATTGATCAACTGGCAAGGGAGCTCCGGATCGGCGTTTCGAAAAGTTATCTGATCATCAATCAGGTCAAGGATGAACTCTCTCCGGAAATCACTCAGATTGTTCATGATGCTGGTATAGCGCTTGCAGGAACCATTCCGGAAGACCCAGACATCTATGCTTACGATTTAAACGGACAGCCGACTGTAGCCATTCCTGTGGGCAATGCCGCAATTCAGGCAGCCTATGGGATATTTGACACCATCATCAACTGATCAATTTCATCATCAAATTCGGTCGTTATAGGGATTAATATGAAAAAGACAGGCTTTTTATATGACGACAGGTACCTTTTGCACGACACGGGCCCCTATCATCCGGAAGCCCCGGATCGCCTCTCCGTCATATATTCCGGGTTAGAACGATCCGGACTGCTTTCCAAACTGGTCCGCCTTGAAGGTAGCATGGCAGAAATGAAATGGATTGAATCGGTGCATGACAAGGCATACATCGAACGATTCCAATCCGCCTGCCACTCCGGCAAGAGTTCTTTTGAATGTGAGGATAACCAGTTATGTTATCAGACGTATGACATCGCCCGATTGGCAGTCGGCGGCATCCTTGAGGCCTCAAAGCGGGTTATGGAAGGTTCTCTGGACAATGCTTTCTGCGCGGTCAGACCTCCCGGACATCATGCAGAGATTAACCAGGCCATGGGATTTTGTTATTTCAACAATATTGCGATCGCTGCCCGCTACATCCAGAGCCAATTTGGAATACAGCGGGTAGGCATCATGGATTTTGATGTCCATCACGGAAATGGAACCCAGAATATTTTCGAGACAGATCCATCTGTTTTCTATTATTCCATCCATGAGCATCCTTCTTTTGCCTTTCCGGGAACCGGACGGGCTTTTGAAAAAGGATCCGCCGAAGGTACGGGCTTTACCCGAAACTATCCGATATTGCCGGGACAGGTAGACGAGGAATACAGATCCGTCATTGACAATGATTTTATTCCGTTGTTTGACCAGTTCG
>JAPLJE010000402.1 GCA_026388755.1 Deltaproteobacteria bacterium
CCCGCGCCCCGGGTGATGGCTATACCGTGCTGGTCGCCACCATGGGCACATCCGGAACCCTGATGGGCATGTCCAGAAGGTTAAAAGAATACAATTCCCGGATTCACATCATCGGCGTTGAACCCTATCTCGGGCATAAAATTCAGGGCCTAAAAAACATGAAGGAAGCCTACCAGCCTGAAATCTACGACAAGGGCCGCCTGGATAAAAAGGTCAACATCGACGATGAGGAGGCCTTTGAAATGACCCGAAGGCTTGCCAGAGAAGAGGGTATTTTTGTCGGGATGAGCAGCGGGGCTGCCATGGCCATTGCCGTAAAAGAGGCTGAACAGCTTACCGAAGGCGTGATTGTGGTGATCTTTCCGGATTCCGGCGAGCGGTATCTCAGCACGCCGCTCTTTGCCGTACGCGAAAAAATCGAAATGAATTTATTCAACACCCTGACCCACCGGAAAGAGCCTTTTCAATCCCTGGTTCCGGGAAAGGTTTCGATGTATTCCTGTGGTCCCACAGCCCATGCCCGAATGCACATCGGCGAATGCCGGCGGTTTGTGTTTTCGGATCTGCTCAGCCGGTATCTGGAGTTCAGAGGGTTCGATGTGACCCACATCATGAATATTACTGACCTGGATGATAAGACCATTGAGGGCTCTGAAGCAGCGGGAACGAGTTTGTCTGATTTTACGCATAAATATATTGACCTGTTTTACCGGGACGTGGCTGAGCTGGGAATCAATCCCGCAACCTGCTACCCGAAAGCCAGCGAGCATATTCAGGACATGGTGGATCTTTCCGAACAACTGGCCCGCAAAGGATTTGCCTATGAAAAACTCCATTCCCTGTATTTTGATATTTCCCGGCTATCCGACTATGGAAGGCTTTCGGGGATTGATCTGAATAAAATTCGGGTGGGTGCTACTGTGGATCTTGAGGAATATGAAAAAGACAACCCCAGGGATTTTACCCTGCTGAAAAGATCCCGCCTTTCTGAGTTGAAACGGGGGATCTACAGTAAGACCCCCTGGGGAAATGTCCGGCCATCCTGGCATTTGCAGTGCGCAACAATGTCCATGAAATATCTGGGACCGTCTTTCGACATCCACACCAGCGGACGAGAACTGATGTTTCCGCACCATGAAAATGAAATCGCCATTGCCGCGGCCTTAAATGGAAAACCCTTGGCCCGGTTCTGGATTCACTGCGACCGGGTGCTCATTGACGGGAAAAAAGTGGATGAGAAAAAAACCCGAATTACTCTGGAAAGCTTGGCCGCAATGGGCTATTCGGGCCGGGTCATCCGATACTGGTTGCTTTCCGGCCATTATCGAAAGCCGTTGACATTTTCCAGGGATCGGCTGGATGAGTCCCAGAAAGCGCTGAACCGGCTGGATATTTTTATGGACAATCTGGATCAGGTCACCGGTTCGAGGTCGCAACTCGATTCATACCCGGAAATCGATCAGCTCGTTTATGATATCCGGAATGGTTTTATCGCAGCCATGGATGATGATTTGAATATTTCTGCTGCGCTGGCCTCGTTGTTTACCCTCATCAAACAGATCAACCGCCTGATTCAGCAAAAAGCCCTTGACCCGGAAGGCGCTTCAAAAATTCTTTCAGCTGTTCGACAGATCGATGGGGTGCTTCATGTATTGCGGACAAACGCAGAGGTTTTGCCCCCGGACATTCAGGAACTCATCGAAAAAAGAAACCGTGCCAGGCAGGAGAAAAACTGGGCGCTGGCAGATCAGATCCGGGATGCGCTTGTCGCCAGAAGAGTTGCTTTGAAGGACGGGAAAATTTAAAGATCACAAGAGCAGAAAAACAGAAGGAAATTTTGTCCATGACGCCGATATATTTTCCATTTACGTGGGCCGATGCGCCCACGATTCAGGCCATTACAGCTGTTTTCCCCAAAATTGCCATTTATCAGCCCTCGGTTTGCAGGGCACCTTCATTGCTGCACCCGTTTGAACAGGCCGGGAAACTTGAAATCCGCGTACCGGTTACAGAAGACTGCCAGAAACTTGAAATGATGGTCGCCGATTTCCAGAGCTGGGCCAGACTGCATCAGGGAAGCGATCTGGCCTTTTTGAAAACCCGGCAACCTGCTGCACCGTTTATCGATCATCTTTCGTCAAGAATCCAATCCGATATTCTGAATTATCAGGATTCTCCAACGAATCCGGCACCTGATCCGGTTTTTAACGCCAGGCTTTTTCTGGAAATTGCCGCAGCTTACGATGCCCAACAGTCTGATCTCAGTTGTGATCTTGCAAAAATACAGAATCTGGAAAAACGTTTTATGGCAGCTTTGGGGGATCATGCGGATATGGAGGAATCCGTTCCTCTTGGCAACCTTCCACTCTTTCAGGATGATCCAGGCACCTTTATGCTTGCAGAAAGGCTTCAGGCTTGGTCCATTTTGTTTCTACAGGACCTAAAGCAACGCACGGCAGGAGACCTGTGGGTTACCTCCCGTCTTTCTGTTGTCGAGTGGATTCGAGATGAGGCTGATATGGAACCAGTCCTAGAAATAAACTGTATTCCTATTCAAAAAAACTTTGATGACAACACCCGTTTCTGGCAGGAAAGCATTATGGTGTATCTGTCTCAGCTTCAGACAACTCCGTGGCCAACAGCCATCAAAAAATTTGAACCCCCTTCTTCGGATTATGCCTGGGAAAACGCGGTTTCGGTCAAGGGATTCATTATTCCGAATCTGACGCCAGATGCGCTTCTTCAAAAAATGGCAGCAGACAAAGCTGTCCGAATGCCAGACTCAGGCCAACTCCGCCACACCATAGTCGTGTGTGTCTCCCCGATATGAACAAAGGCTGAAAGGTATAGTTACCTGTCAGCCGTCAAAGCTTCAATCTCA
>JAPLJE010000564.1 GCA_026388755.1 Deltaproteobacteria bacterium
ACTTGATTCCGAAAGTTCTGTATCTCGTTTTCCGAAATGCTGAAGTTCACCCATATCGGCGAGAGCACCGCCACGGTGGTAAGCAGACTGTTCTGCGTACCGATGTAAGTGCCGTCCGTCTGCTGGGCAGCGCTTGTAACGCCGGCAACCGGAGAGGTAATTGTTGTATATGACAGGTTCAGTTGGGCGGTATCGACCTGGGCGCTGGATTGCTCCACCGATGCTGCCGCGGATTCGAACTGTCCGGTTGCATCGTCAAGATCCTTCTGCGACAGAGCATTCTGCTCGGCAAGCGGTTTGGTCCTGGCCAGATTCGAACGGGCGGTTTCAAGGGTGGCTTTCTGGATGGAAAGGGCGGCTTTTGCCTGATTGAGCTGGGCCTGAAAGGGTTTGGGATCCATGAGAAAGAGCACTTGCCCCTCTTTCACGATCTCACCTTCGGTGTACACCCGTTTATCGAGAAAGCCGCTGACCCGCGCCTGAATGTTGACCAGATGGGAGCTCTGTGTTTGAGCGACATACTCGACAGCGACCGGCACATCCTTTTGGACCACTTCCACCACCGATACAACTGGAGGCTGAGTCGGCGCAACGGCTTGCTCTTTCTTACAACCTGAAAGAAAAAGTGCCGCGCAAATGCAAACAGCAATGACTGACCAGAACCTTGCGACCATGTTATGCCGGATAAACCCCATTTGGAATTCCTCCTGTTTATTTTCTTCCATGTAAAAAACTAACGTCACCGAGCCTTTCAAAAAACGATCGTACGGTTGATCGAATTCCAGTCTGTCTTATTAACCGGAATTCCCTGCGGTATCAAGAGCTTTTATTGCTCTGCATGTAACCGTTCACTCCCCATCCCCCTTGAAATATAACAAACTGAAGTTGCGTGCGAAATGGATGAAACAGCGACATCAAAGCCGCTGCCTATTTTCCGACCGGAATAGTAATCCCCATGTCGGCAGCGCTTTTCAGAATGACCAGATTTTGGTTTTGAGTAAAATTTTTCAAACTCGTAACACATCCCCCTTTCTTTTTTGGAGAGAAAAGTGTACCCCTTTATTTGCATGTTTTGTATGAATTCTTATTATCACGAACACATATCAGGTAGAGGAGAATTACGTTGATACAATGGTTTCACCTAAATCCTTTTGCCCATGGAGTGCTCATTCTACTGTTCGGAGCACTCATAGGTTATGTCTTGTATCTGATATTGATCAAAATCACCAGAGGCAGAACACCTGTTTCTCTTTCACCGATCCGGTCTCCGGCACTTCAGTACATCTGGTTGCCGCTGATCCTGACAACAATTGCCATCTTTGCCGACGATGCCATTGAAAGAGCAGGTTTGAATGTATATTTCTGGTGGGACGAATTCCTCGCAATGTTGCAATCGCTGCCAGTAATTGCCTGGACTTGGCAATTGATTGCAATCTGCCGCTTCTACTTTTTCCGACTGACCGATCAACACACAGAGGAAACCAATGTAGTCCACTCCTTGGCCCTAGTCAGCAACCTGATCACCTTACTGTTCATCGTCGGAGGCTGCTATGTCATACTGCGGATCTGGTCCCTTGATCTCAGCCCATTGTTGACTTCGGCAGGGCTTGTGACAGCGGTTGGAGCCATTGCCGCAAGAGATGCTCTCTCGGATTTCCTCGGCGGGATTACCATCTTTCTGGACCGACCCTATCACATTGGGGATTTCGTCGTTTTAACCAGCGGGGAGCGCGGTGAAGTGGTAAACATCGGTATCCGCAGCACTAAAATACGCACCCGAGACGACGTTCATATATCCGTTCCCAATTCGGTGATGATCGGCGCCAAAACTATGAATGAGACCAGCCTCGTTCCACAGTATCGCGTCAGGTGTCGTGTAGGAGTCGCCTACAACAGCGATCTGCTTGAGGTTGAGAATGTCCTTCTCGATTCTCTGAAGGACAACCCGTTTGTTCTTCATGAACCTGAGCCGAGGGTGCGGTATCGGGATTTTGGTGATTGGGCGGTGGAATTGGAGGTTCTGGCCTGGATCAAGGACCCACGCGACCGGGGATTTGCCCGAGATCTGATCATTCGGGGAATTCATCAGGCTTTTCGGGATGAGAAGATCGATATACCTTGTCCTCAGAAAGAAATAACGATCAAGAAGGATGAATAGGAATCGCGCTGTACCCATGATTCTTTTTTAAATTTTCCGAAAAAACTACGGCTCCGTCCAAATGAAAGACTGAATACTATTTCGCCTGTTCGAAAATATTTTCCCTCGATACCATTTCCAACTTCACACTCAGTCCCAGTGCCTTGCGCAAAGCGAACTGAATCTTTTCATGGAGGACGGTTTTCCTGCTGCCCGCATCGTTTATTATTTCATCAGAAGCATTCACCCTGATGTTTAACTGATCATTCATTCCGGCCTTTTGGTGAATCACGAGGGAATATTCCGACCCGATCCCTTTGATGCCGGAAAGCACCTCCGCGATTGTTTCCGGAAAAACATTGATCCCCCGCACGGAGATCATTTGATCCGTTCGCTTAAAAATCCGGTTCATCCGGACCAGGGTCCGGCCGCAGGCGCAGGGCTTTTTGCAAAGTGCTGTTCTGTCGTGGGTCCGGTACCGGATAAGGGGATACGCGCTGGTGGTCAGGCTGGTCAGAACCAGCTCTCCCTCCTCGCCTTCTTTAAGGGACTGACCGGTGACCGGGTCGATGATTTCCGGAAAGAAGTGATCCTCGAAAATATGAAGGCCTGATTTGGCCGAACATTCGCCGGAAACCCCGGGCTCGATCAGTTCCGAGACGCCGTAAATGTCGAATGCCTTTATCCCCAGACCTTCCTCGATGAGGCTGCGGGCGCTTTCCGGCCATGGCTCTGCTCCGAAAAGTCCGATTTTCAAGGACAGTTCTTTGGGGTCGATCCTTTTTTTATTCATGATTTCGATGATGTGAAGGGCAAATGACGGGGTTGAAACCAGGACCGTGCTGCGGAAATCGCGCATGATCCGGATCTGAACATCGGCCGGGGCAACGGAAGCCGGAACCACTGCGGCGCCGATCAGCTCCGCGCCCTGGTTGAACCGGAAAGCCCCCATGAAAAGGCCGTAATTGAAGGCGACCTGAATGATATCATGCTCGGTGATACCCACCCCGGCCATGATCCGAGCCACGAGCTCTCTCCAGATTTTCAGGTCTTCCCGGGTGTAGCCGATGACAATGGGATTGCCGTAGTGGCCGAGGGGAAACTGTTTTTTTAAGATCCTCAAGGGTTTTGATGTCATCCGGGTTGATCCCGGCTGCATCAAATTTGTTGCGATAAAAACGGACATTGGCGTAAGCATGGTTGATGAGAATACCCAGCCGCTCGTTCTGAAGGTCGAGGAGTTCGCGGCGATTCAGGGTCTCTGTTTCCGGATTGAATATGGCCATCTGTATCACTCCTATTCATCGTTCCCATTTTTCCTTGTAATCATTTCCCAGAAAGGCCCGTTTCACCTCTGCGTTGTTCAGAAGCTCAACGCCTGCGCCTGTCAGGATGATCCGTCCGGTTTCCATCACATAGGCCCGGCTGGAAATCCGCAGGGCTTCCCTGGCGTTCTGCTCCACAAGAAGGATGGTGGTCCCCATGGCGTTCAGGGATTGAATGATGCGAAACATCTCCGAGACAATGGCAGGCGCAAGCCCCAGGGACGGCTCATCCAACATGAGGAGTTTGGGCTTTCCCATCAGCGCCCTTCCCAGGGCCAGCATCTGACGCTCGCCTCCGGAAAGGGTTCCGGCCGCCCTGCCCCCGCGGTCCCGGAGAATGGGAAACAGCGCATGGACTTTCTCGATTTCCGTCTTTAACGTATTACGGTCCAGGCGCCTGAGATAGGCGCCGAGTTCCAGATTCTCCAGAACAGTCAAGGGGGGAAAGATCTTGTCGGTTTCCGGCACCTGAATCAGCCCCATTCCAACGATCCTGTCCGGCTGCATGCTTTGAATTTCCCGGTCAAGAAACAAAACACTGCCGCTTTTTAAGGGATGCAGACCGGAGATGACGTTCAGGAGCGTTGTCTTTCCCGCACCATTGGCGCCGATGAGAGAGACAATCTCACCTTCCCGGATATGAAGCGATGTTCGGTGAAGGATCTGAATCTTTCCATAGACCACATCGATGTTTTTGATCTTCAGCATAGGGGAGTACTCATGTGATTATTCATGATTCATCCTTTAAAGCCCTCAACCTTCAGTCTTCGGCTTTTCTCTCATTTCCCTAAATACGCCTCGATTACCTGCTGGTTTTTCTGGATATCATCGGGCCGGCCTTCGCCGATTTTGATGCCATGGTGAAGCACGATCAGGCTGTCTGAAATCGCCATGACCAGGCGCATGTTGTGCTCCACCAGGATGATGGTCTGGCCTTTTTCCTTGAGTCCGAGGATGAGATTGCCCATTTCTTCCATCTCGCGGATCGTCAACCCGGCCGCAGGCTCATCCAGAAGCAGGATTTCCGGCTGGAAGATCTTTTGGCGTTGCAGCCATCCGGAAAAATACATGATCGCGCAGGTTTTTGAAAAGAAGGATGCCTCGGTTCTGGAAGCACGGAAAATCACTGTTCGTTTCGAGGACGGCAGACGGAGCATGCCCTTGATAAAGCCGGACCTTGTCCGGGAGTGCATGCCGACCATGACATTCTCCAGAACCGTCATGTTCATAAAGAGCTGGGCCTGCTGAAAAGAGCGGGTAATGCCCATGGCGGCAATCTGAAACGGCTTCAGTCCTGCGATCGGTTTTCCCTGAAATAATATTTCCCCTGCATGGAGAGGATAAATGCCGGTGATGGCATTTAAAAGGGTGGTCTTGCCCGCGCCGTTGGGGCCGATAATGGAGACGATCCGCCGCGGATCAATGGAAAAGGAAAGGCGGCTGAGCGCCTCCAGACCCTCGAAACGAACAGTGATTTTCCGTGCTTCCAGAACCGAGGCATCCTTCTTTTCAAAAACCTGCGCGATCATGTATTTTTCCGGATGGCTGCAACGCCAAAAGATCTTCCAGCCGGAAACAGCCCTTTCGGAAAGAACATCAGAACCGCCATGAGAATAAAGCCGTAGACCAG
>JAPLJE010000737.1 GCA_026388755.1 Deltaproteobacteria bacterium
GGCTGTCGATTTGCTGTCCAAGAACGAATACGTATTCGACGTGATGCCGGTTATCGCCATCGAACTGGAGAACAGGCCCGGAGAGTTGGCCAGAATAACCACCAAATTCGGAGAATAGGGAATCAACATCAACTACGTTTACGGTCCGGTGTCTTCGCCGGATGCCAGGTGCCTGTTTGCGTTTTGTCCGGAAGATATCGATAAGGCAGCGGCTTTTTTTAAATAGTCATAAACAGCGGAGAAACCATCATATTTTCGTTTTCATCATACCTTTTGCGGGAAGCTAACGGGGTTGCGCCAGGCCGCAACCCCTGTCCGCATCAAACCTGATCTTCTTTCCACATATCACTGGTAAATCTGACGCACCGGTTACGGCCTTCCTCCTTTGCCCGATAGAGCGCCACATCGGCATACTTGATACAGCTCCAGAGCGTACTGGTATCCTCAGGGAATTCGCTTGCTCCCAGGCTGATCGTTTTCTGGATTTCACCATCCGGAATCTTTATTTTGAGATTCTGAACATTCAGACGGATTTTCTCCGCGACTATCATGCTCTCTCCAATGTTGATATCGAGCAGCACCGCCAGAAACTCCTCGCCGCCAAAACGGATCACGATGTCCGACTCGCGGACACTCTGCCGGATGACATTGGCTGTGTCCTTGAGAACAATATCGCCGACAGCGTGCCCGTGGGTATCATTGACCTGTTTGAAATAGTCCAGGTCGCACATGATAAGCCCGATCGTCTTGCCCCTTCGCAGGACCCCGGCAACGATCTTTTCCGTGTACTCCTGCAGGTACCGCCGGTTGTGCAATCCTGTCAGCGTATCGATCAGTGCCGAATCGTGCAGCGAGCTCATCAGCCGCTTGGTTTCGATGACCGCCAGGGATTCGTTAATGTACTGCTCCGCCTTGAAGACCCTTGCTTCAACCGCTTTGACATCGGACGGGTTGTTGGGTGCATCGAAGGCAAACTGCACAATGGCGGCAGTCGCACCGCCAACCACGATTGGAAGGCAGTAGTGTACACGTCCGTTTTGAGCTTTAAACTGCCTGCAGATAGCGGGGAAAATGGAAGAGGTAATGAGATGGCCGGTTCGCTTTGCTTTGCAAAGGTCGCAATTATCCAGAATATTATGATTGCACAATATCTCCTCCTAGTCGAAGTTTCTCGGAAATGTCAGAAGCATCGCATTTTTTGCATGGATGATCTGGTAGATGAAACAGCAGTTGATTCCGATCTGCTGAGTGAATACTTCGCCAATCCTTTGGTAAACTTCTTCCAGGCTGTCATCTTCCTCAATGACCTTCTTCAGCGGGCGGGTGATGCCCGTGCCGATCACAGCCGCTAAAGAAATTGTCAGGATTGAAAAAATGAAGATTCCGGTCAGCATATAGAAACGAAGTCGGTTGATATCGTTTTTGACATCGTCGATATAGATACCACTGCCGATAAGCCAGCCCCACGGCTCATAAAGCTTGACATAGGATATCTTTGGAACCGCTGTTTCCTCTCCGGGCTTTGGCCACATATAATCTACGAAACCGGCGCCGCGGCTCTTGCAGACCGCTACGAATTCGCGAAAAAGATACTTGCCGTTGGGGTCTTTGTTATCGGTCAGATCCGTACCGTCCAAATCACTTTTGATGGGGTGCATGATCATCACGAGCTTCATGTCGTTGATCCAGAAATAATCTTTCTGTCCGTAGCGCATGGCTTTTATGCGCCGCGCAAACTGAACCTTGGCGTCATCGAGGCTCATCTGCCCGTTTGTCGCCAGGGTGTCATATTCCTGGAAAATGCCAAAAGCCACATCCACAACGTTTTTTAGGCCCTCCTTCTTCCCATCCAAAACCTTCTGCTCGATGAGTGGCATAAAATACAACAAAATGACCAGTGTGATGAATGTTACGCTGACAATCGATATGGTGATAATCTTGATCAGGATCGGCCATTTCTTGAATCTCAACAGGTACATTGTCAAATCCTCCGCGATATGGATTTCCATAAGGGCGCTCTGTTTTCTGATGTTTTTACCGCGAGGCTGCAATTCTTTCTATACGGTGTGAACAACCCGGAATGCAAGACTTTACCGTTAAAATGCAAAAGCCATAAGCCAGAAGTCAGAATAACAGCGGTAGGAATCATTAGCATCATAAAACATCAGAGGTGTTTAGGCTGAAGTATGCCAGGCATTTTCCCACTGCAACAGGGGGGTTTTCCATCTCCACTGCACGCATCTTTTAAATTGAAATCTTCACTCTATTACATGTATACTACCAAAGAGAATGTTATTTTCTGATGTGGCTTTGATGTGGTAGGGAATTAATGGACACTTTCTTAAGCGTGGATTTATAATCCGTCAGGAGGTGTTCTGTTTTAGCTCGAACCATCATACAAAGAGGACTATTATATGTTCAATAAACTCCGAAACCAGAATTATCCTGCCAATAAAGTCTTCGATGCTTTTCTCAACCTTTCCAAGGACGGCGTTTATGTTGTCGATGAAGATGGCGGATTTTTGGAAGTCAATCCCGCCTACTGCAATCTGCTGGGCTATTCCCGTGAAGAGATGTTGACCCAGTCCATTCCCGATGTCGAAACAAATAAATCCCCTGAAGCGATTTTCTGCCGCATCGCAGCCATCAAGATTTCAGGCTACGCCCGGTTTGAAACCGCGCATCGCCGCAGGGACGGATCCATGGTGGATGTTGAAATCAGCGCTACCCATATCAAAGTTAATGATGTGAGCCTGTTCCTTTCGATCGTTCGGGATCTGACCCAGAACCGGCTGGTGGAAGCTGAAAAAATGCGCATCTCTGTTTTTGAAAAATCCGTTCAAGCCGAACTGGAAGGGATGCAATCCAGGCTGAAGCAGCAGCTTGATTTCAGTATCGGCATCACCGAAAACCTGGGGGAAGGGTTGTTTGTTCTCGGCAGAACGGGACTCGTCACGTTCATGAATCCCTCGGCGGAAAGACTGATGGGCTGCAGCCGTCAGGAAATGATAGGCCAACCGATTTGTGAAATGGTGGGGTGCAAGGAGGCAAAAAGTATATTGCTTCCCAGTTCGCGAAATAAGCTTTTGTCAGGAATGGATTCTGGAGAAATTCTCCGTTTTGAAGAGGATCTGTTCAAGCGGAAGGATGGAACGCATTTTCCCGTATCCTTTACCGCATCCCCCCTTCAACAGGAAGGGAAAATATCAGGTGTAGTGGTATCGTTCACCGATATCACAGAACGCAAAAAAAAGGATGATGCGCTGCTTCATCTGAACCGACTTAAAGACAGCCTGATCAGCGCCACCCGCATCATATCGGGGAAACTGACGCTGGAAGATACGCTCAGGGAAACCCTGTCAACAGCCAGACGCCTGTCTGAAGCGAAATATGCGGTGCTGGCTTTTATCGAAAATGATACGATCACAAAGTTTTTTCATGAAGGCCTCAGCCCTGAGATTCTTCAGTCCCTTAACAAGTGGTTGGACGACAGGGGCAAGTCGCTGCTTTTCTCGGATAAGACGATCGTTCGGCTGTCCCGGGGTTCGAGTGATCCCCGATTCGCGTCGTTTTGGGACAATTTTCCGGAAATGAATGTTTTGATTCGGACTCCCGTGGTTTATGACGATCAAATACTGGGAACCATCTGGTTGGTTAACAAGCTGAACGGGAAAACCTTTACCGAAAATGACCAGGAAATCATTGAAAACCTGGCGGCCAATGCCGCTGTGTCCTTCAACAACGCCAGGCTGCATGAACGAATTCGTGTATTTAATAAGAAGCTTGAAAAAACCGTTCGGAAAAAAACCCGTGATTTAAATGAAGCCCTGGCTCTCGCTGAAATGGCCAACAACGCCAAGTCCCGTTTTCTGGCCGGTATGAGCCATGAGCTGCGAACCCCGATGAATGCCATTATCGGGTTTTCCGATGTCCTGGCCGAGGAATATGTCGGTCCGCTCAATGACAAACAGCGGGAATATGTCGGAGATATTCTGGACAGCGCAAACCGCTTGCTGCTGTTGATCGACGATATTCTGGACGTATCCCGGATCGAGTCCGGCAAGATGATACTGGAACCGGAAGTTGTCAGGCTCAGCGACCTTCTGGAAGACAGCCTGATCATGGTCAGAGAAAATGCGAACAAACACGCCATTGCCATCCGCATGGAAATGGGAGCGGAAACATCGGACCTTGAAGTTGCTGCCGACCCGAAAAAACTCAAACAAGTCTTATTCAACCTGCTTTTCAACGCCGTCAAATTTACGCCGGATGGCGGGAGCATCGTCATAAAAACCGGAATGACACGCCCGGATTCCAGAATCATCCGGGTGATTGTCGAGGATACCGGCATTGGCATTGCCCCGGAACATCTGGAGAAAAATATCTGGAGAAAATCTTTGAGGATTTTTTTCAGGTTCAGGACGGAATGCAGGATAAAACCCAGGGAACGGGTTTGGGCCTTCCCCTTGTCAAACGGCTTGTCGAGATGCACGGTGGCAGGGTATGGGCGGAAAGCAGCGGCATCGGGAACGGCAGCCGGTTCGTTGTTGAGTTGCCGGTGAATGGTCATTGACCCGGCAAAAGAAGGACGATATGAAACCTGAATCTTTCAGCAGACATTTTTCGTTCCGAACCCGGCTGATGATTGCCCTGGGGCTGTCCTTATCCCGGCAGTTAATAAAATTGCACGGCGGCTATATCAGGGCCGAAAGCGAAGGTCCGGGAAAGGGAAGCCGTTTTGTGATCGAACTCCCCTGTCGGCCGATGTGGATCGAAAAATGAGGCGATTTATGGAAAAAATTGTACTGGTCGTGGAAGATGAACTGCTTAACAGGAAGCTGCTGCGCGACATTCTGACCCATCGGGGGACTGTTGTTATCGAAGCCGGCACTGGCAGGGAAGGCGTTGATCTGGCAAATGAAAAAAAGCCCGATCTTATTCTCATGGATATTCAATTACCGGTAATGGACGGCATGGAAGCCACCCGGCTGATCAAGGCAAATCAGACAACCCGGCATATTCCCATTGTGGCCCTGACCGGATACGCAATGGAAGGAGACGAAAAACGGATGCGCGAGGCAGGATGCGACGAATATCTCTCAAAGCCTTTCAGAGTCAAGGAACTGTTAAAGATGATAGATTCCATTTTAGGACTTCGGAGTATCGAGGGAACCGGGGAAAAAGCATGATAATAAAACCGATTATATTGATTGCGGATGATGAAGATCGCAACCTGCGGCTGATGGAAGCCCTGCTGCTGCCGATGGGCTATGATGTCCGGATGGCGGCAAACGGAAAGGGAGCCATTGAAATGGCCAGGGCAATATCACCGGATGTGATTTTGATGGATATCATGATGCCGGTGATGGACGGCGTTGAGGCGGTAAAGATCCTGAAACAGGATGAAGAAACCCGGGCCATACCTGTGGTCATGGTGACGGCGTTTCGGGAAGTGAGTGACCGGGTGAAGGCCCTGGAGGCCGGTGCGGATGATTTTTTAAGCAAGCCGGTTGATAAAATCGAACTCAGAACCCGGGTTCAAACCCTGGTCAAAGTGAAAGCCTATAACGATTCTCTTCGGGATTACCAGAAGAAACTGGAGGCCGAGGTGGATCGAAAAACCGTTCAACTCCAAAAAACCCTGGAAGCCATTCAGATTGCATCTCTGGATTCCATACAACGGCTTTCCCGAGCCGCAGAATACAAGGATGAAGATACTGGCGCGCATATTGAGCGAATGAGCCGTTATTCGAAAGCCGTGGCCCGGAAGATGGGCCTTGCTGGCAAAACCGTCGAGCGTATTTTATATGCGGCGCCCATGCATGACGTGGGTAAAATCGGCATTCCGGATAAAATTCTGCTGAAACCCGGC
>JAPLJE010000366.1 GCA_026388755.1 Deltaproteobacteria bacterium
ATTCCGAGAAGCAATACCGCAACGGGAAGCAGTACAAAAAAGGACAGCCGCTGCTGAAGGGTTCTGAGCATCATCAATCCGGCTTCCCCTCGGTCCATTCCATCAGAAGTTTCTGCTTTTTTGCGGTATTACAGGTCTTGCAGACCGGGGTCACATTGCCTTTGGTGGTCCTGCCGCCACGGGACAGCGGCACAACATGATCCATTGTCAGTTCAGCAGCGGGCGTGGGCTGCCCGCAGTATCCGCAGACGCCCTTGGCGCACTGGCGTTTCCACCACTGGGATGCGCGCAGTTCCCTGGCTTTCCGGCGTTCTCGCTCAATATCCTCGTTTTCCAAATTCCATGCAAAAGGCTTCATCGTAATTTCTGATCCGCAATCCATCTGTGAATCTGCTCTACCAGCAGGGCGTAATAGGCTTCAGATCCCCCAATCCCCTGGCGGCCGAAAAAATAATTGATTTCAAGAAACAGCGGAACAGGCTGCCTTTCTTCCGAAGAAAACAAAATGTCAAACCCGGCCAGATTAATGTGCGTTCTGGCACAAAATTCGCGAACCGCCTGAACCGCCATCTCCTGAAGCCCGGGATCCGAAACCCTGTCCATCCGGGCGCCTTTTGACAGGCTGGCGCAAAAATTGCCCGGATTGTCGTGGGATCGCCAGTATGATTCATAACGCCGGTAAATCACCACGATTCGCAGGGATCTGAACCCCGAAGGAATATACTGCTGAATCAAAAATCCGTACTGTCCGGTCGCCTCAAATGCCTTGACCTGCCCGAGGCTTTGTTCAAGCTCATCCGCGGATGCAATCAGGTGAACATTGTCCCCTTCCCCGCCCCAATCCATCTTCAGCACAAACGGATATGAAGTCGGAAAACAGGCATTTATTTTACAGATCCCGGCGTAATCACTGAAACGCTCAAAGATCTGCGTGTCCGGATGGCATGCGCCGGTTTCCAGAAAGAGCCTTGCCTGCCCCAGCTTGCCGGGATAGGCAAATCTTGCCGTGTAATCAGGGAAAAACCGGGCGCAGTTCCGGCTGACCATTCGGTAAAGTTCCCTTGAGCACCCCTGCGGCAAAACCACGGCATCCGCGGATCGGATCCGCGCAAGGTCGTTTTCATCCGGAAGTTTTCCGGCGCAGAGCCGATTCTCGTCGGCTTCAAAACAGGGGTGAAAAGAAAGGATCATCAGTACCCGAACTTTGACAGAAAGCGGGTGTCTTTACTCCAGTTTTTTTCAACCCGGACATATAGCTTCAGAAACACCCGCTTGCCCAGCATCCTCTCAATTTCCTTTCGGGCATCTTCCCCGATACGCCCGAGCTTGCTTCCCTGTTTACCGATCAGAATGCCTTTCTGAGAACCGCGCTCCACATGGATGGTGGCGTGAATACGGGTCAGATCCGCGTTTTTCTCGTCTTCCTTGAATAAATCAATGGTCACGGCAACCGAGTAGGGTATTTCCTGTCCGGTCTGACGAAATACCTTTTCCCTGACAATTTCTCCGGCCAGAAACCGGACCGAATGATCTGTCAGGTTCTCTTCCGGGAAAAAAGCAGGGCCTTGCGGAAGGACTTCGGACAATGCCTGAAGCAGAGCATCCACCTGTTCACCGGTCTCGGCGGATACGGGAACAACGGCCTTAAACGGATAAATGGCCGACCATTCGGCAATCAGGGATAGCAGGGATGGCCGGGCGATCAAGTCAATTTTATTCAGGGCCAGAATGACCGGGTGGCTCTGCGCCTGAAGGGCGGTTTTCAACATGGTTTCGGATTCTGGATCGGCATCCGAGGCGTCCACCACCAGAAGCAGAACATCCACATCCCCCATCACCGAAAGCGCTGTATCAACAATACGGGTATTCAAAGGGCTTCTGGCCGTGTGAATACCCGGCGTATCAATAAAAACAAGCTGGGAACCCGGACGGTTTACGATTCCCTGAATCCGGTTCCGGGTTGTCTGGGGTTTCTTGGAAGTAATGGATATTTTCTGCCCGATCATGCGATTCAACAACGTGGACTTCCCGACATTGGGAGGACCGACAATTCCGATAAAACCTGTTCTGAATCCTTCCTCAGAGTGTTGCTGCATGGCATATCCTTTCTATGGCGTCCCAGATCCGTTCTTTTCCGGTCCGGGTTTTGGCCGAAAACAAGATGATCTGATCTTTGGGAATACCCGTGGTTGTTGAAACAAGGGTTAATTGCCGAGCCTGTTGAGATGTTTTCAGTTTGTCGGTTTTTGTCAAAATGGATATTGTCGGAATTTGATAATGCCCCAGCCAGTTGATCAGATACAGATCTTTTTCATCCGGAATCCGGCGGATGTCCATGATCAGGACAACGGCCTTCAACGTGGGCCGCTCGGACAGATAGGTTTCGATCATGGGCTTCCAGCTTTTTTTTATGGAAGCCGGAACCTTGGCATATCCGTATCCGGGCAGATCCACAAATGTCATGCTGCTATTGATATCAAAAAAATTGATAAGCTGGGTTCTGCCGGGCGTCGTGCTGGTCTTGACCAGACGTTTTCGATTGACCAGTACGTTGATGAGTGAGGACTTTCCCACATTCGATTTACCGGCAAACGCAATTTCCGGATAGTTCACCGGCGGGTACTGCGATGGTCGGGTTGCGCTGGTAATATATTCAGCGGACAGGATTTTCATATTGATCCGGATTCAACAAATTGAGGATGGCTGGTTTTTTAACTTCTTGATTTCAGATAAGTTTCCAGGCGGTTCATCCCTTCGGCGATGTTTTCAAGGGAATTGGCATAGGAAAACCGCAGATATCCTTCGCCGTTCTTTCCAAAATCAATCCCGGGTGCAACGCCGACACAGGCTTTTTCCAGAATATCAAAAGCGAGCTGATACGAATCCATGGAAATGTGCCGGGCATTGGCAAACACATAAAAGGCGCCGGTAGGCTCCACCGTGATGCCAAGTCCAATTTCCCGGAGCCTTTTGATCATGAATTTCCGGCGCTCGTCATAAATCCGCTTCATGCGGGTCACATCTTCGCCGGCATATTTAAGAGCGGCAATCCCTGCCTTTTGCACCATGG
Organism: Deltaproteobacteria bacterium; assembly: GCA_026388755.1. Lineage (GTDB taxonomy): Bacteria > Desulfobacterota > Desulfobacteria > Desulfobacterales > Desulfatirhabdiaceae > RAAP-1. The sequence continues at coordinate 3,071 of JAPLJE010000366.1, forward strand.
AATTGGCCGAGATGAAAAAATTCTGATGTATTTTC
>JAPLJE010000658.1 GCA_026388755.1 Deltaproteobacteria bacterium
TGCCCGGGCCATCGACCCCCGGATTAAAACCGAATGCATCGGGTGTCCTCCGGATGATCATCCGGATACCTGGTATTGCGCCTGGCGCTTTTCAATTTAAAATGCATTCTCCGTTGAGACGGATGACCGGATGCTGCCGCTCGTCCGTCTCAAGAACGACTTCGTGGCAGCAATATCCTTCCAGTTTGGGATAGGTGCGCCTGAGAAGCGGAAAATCAAAGCTCTCCAACGCATGAATTAGAAGCTCCAGTTCGGCCTGAAGTTCTTCTCTTTGTTCAGGCGTTTTAAAACACCGGGATATCGTTTTATGGTATTGTTTTCGAATCGCGGTTTCGATACAATGTTTCGAAAGATCCAGCCGTATCTTCATTATGTTTCCTGTTGCCAAATCTGGATATTTGTTGACAAGCTGACCAGTTGCGATTAAAAAAAAAGGTTTTGATCACCTATTTTTTTGCAATAATTTTTTGTTGCCGTCGGTTTTGGTGCGTATTCCGATGGTAAGCGTATCCTAACTGTATGGGAGGGTCAATCCATGTATGTACCGCGATATATGGTTTTCACCAAAGGTGTCGGCGTTGCCAAAGAAAAACTGTCTTCTTTTGAAAATGCCCTGCGTGAGGCGCGTATTGCTCACCTCAATCTTGTAACAGTCTCATCCATTTTCCCCCCACACTGCAATATCATTGACATCGAAAAGGGAATTGACCGTCTGGAGCCAACCCGGGCGCAGAATTGTCGCCAGCATCGGCCTGGCCCTGCCCGCCGAAAGGGGCCGTTATGGTTATCTTTCGGAACACCATGGGTTTGGTCAGACCGAAATCGAGGCAGGCGATTATGCCGAAGACCTGGCTGCAACCATGCTCGCCAACACCCTTGGCATCGAATTCGATGCAGACAAGGATTATGACGAACGCCGGGAAGTCTATAAAATGTCCGGCAAAATCGTTAAATCCCAGCATACCAGCCAGGGTGCTCTGGGCGCTGAAGGCAATTTGTGGACAACGGTCGTGGCAGCGGCCATATTTGTGAAATAAGACGACAGGCATGAGTCATGAGCACGCCATGAGCCCTCTTTTTTTTGGAGAGCCCGAATATCAGTTGCCTGACCCGGAAAGCGCACGGGCGATTGTGCTGCCCCTGTGCTATGAAAATGCGGTTTCCTATGGAACCGGGACCTGCAGCGGGCCGCTGCATATCCTGAATGCCTCCGTACAGCTGGAAATGATGGATGAAGAAGCATTCATCAACTGGGGGAATATTGGTATTCACACGCTGCCGCCGCTCTATCCTTCCCGGAATCCGGAAGAGGCTGTTGGCCAGATGAAGCAAGCTGCCCAGGCTGTACTTGAAAGGCATCAATTTCTGTTGTCTCTTGGGGGCGACCATGCCATCGCCATCGGTCCCATCATGTCGGCGGCAGAGATTTTCCCCAATTTGGGCGTACTTCAGGTAGACGCCCATCTGGATCTGAGAAACATCTGGAACGGGAGCCGGTACAATCATGCCTGCGTGATGCGCCGGGTGGTTGAAGACATGGCGCTTCCCGTGGTTCAGGTCGGTATTCGCTCGTTTTCATCTGAAGAGGCCGATTTCATCCGGCATCGCGGCTTATCTCCTTTTTTTGCTCATCAGATCGAACCGAATGACCCGTCGTGGATTCAGCAGGTGGTCGAACGGCTCCCGGAGTATGTGTATATGACCATCGACCTGGATGGGCTCGATCCATCGGTCTTGCCCGGAACCGGCACGCCGGAACCGGGCGGACTTCTGTACCGTCAGCTCGTCGGCCTGATTCAGGCAGTGGGACGATCCCGAAAAGTGGTGGCTGCCGATATTAACGAGCTGTCCAAAATCGAGGGAACCACGGTTTCGGAATTTACAGCCGCCAAACTGGCAACTAAATTATTCGTATATTGTGCGAGCAGAACAGATCCGAATTAGTGATTCTGTCCACCCATTTCCATTGTATTCTGTCCGCTGTCACAGAATACTCCAGAAGGCCATTTTTCAGGGCATGTGACAGCACGGATACCAGTTTTTTACGGCTGGCGCCTGCCGCCGCCAGATGGTCCGCCAGGTCCTTCAGTAAGTCTCCTGAACAATCCTCCGCTGTAAAATGGATAGTCCACTCTCCTAGTTTTTCAAGCGCATTTTCCATCATCAGGTCATAGATGGCCACGGTGCGTTCCAGGTTCACCAGGGGCCAGGCTTCTGCTTCCGATGCCTCTCCAGAAGCCATGCGTTCGGCGACAAGACCCAGATACCGGTTGAAATCGTTTTCCCAGTTGATGACGATGTCATCCAGCATCTGGCGGGTTACCGAAGGCGTTTCGACAATGGCCCGGTTGGCATGGTAATCTGACCAGTCATTGGAGAGAATCGTTATTCCCAGCTCAGCGCTGTCCTGCCGGACCCTTGTACCCGGAAATGGGGCAAGCAGATGAAACCCATATGAAACCCCCAGTTTTTTCAACTGCTCGCCAAAGGCAAGAGTTTCCTTCAGGGTTTCCGGCGTCTCGCCCGGCAGCCCCAGGATGAATGAGCCATGCGGTAGAAGCCCGATCTGATTGCACAGGGTGACGGCCTCAATCACCTGGTTTAAGGTAATTCCCTTTCGAATGGTTTTAAGAATTTCTGCGTTTCCGGATTCAATGCCGAAACTGACCGCCTGACAGCCGGCATCTTTCATCCGCTGGAGAACCTTCAGGGAAACCGTATCCACCCGCGCAAACGATGTCCATTTAACTTTCAGGTTTCTTTTCAAAATCTCATCGCATACCGCAAGGCAGTGACGGGCGTTGGCGGTAAAGAGGTCATCGGCCACATTGATCTGACAGAAACCGTAACCACCCAGGGTTTCCATTTCATCCACCACTTTTACCGGGTCCCGGTACCGGACCTTTGCCCCCACCATTTTTCTGCCCACGCAAAAAATGCACGCATACGGGCAACCGCGGCTCGTGGTCATGGAAATCGGCATTCCCAGCGCCCGGTATCTGCCAAGAGCCAGAAGATGCCGGGCAGGATCCTCCAGCGTATCCACGTCAATGGGATGAGGTCTTTTACCGGTTGAAACGAGGTTGTCGCCCTGACGAAACACCAGCCCTGGAATAGTCTGCCAGTTTCTTCCCTTGCCAGCTTCCGCGGAAATTTCGACGAGGGTTTCCTCGCCTTCCCCCAAAACCGCAAGATCCAGCTCAGTATAAGCCGATAGGGTATCTTCCGCGCAGAAGGTCACATGAGGACCGCCCATGACCGTCAGACAGTCGGGACGCCATCGCCTGACCTCCTGAATGATTCGAATGGCCCGGTCAAACGTCATGGTGACTGCTGTCGCGCCAACGATGGCGGGGTTGAATTGCTCCAGCTTCAACCGGAACTCGGCTTCAATATAGGGGAAAACCACAAAATCGAGAATCTCAACTTCAACGCCGGTCTTTTCCAGAGCCGCAGCCAGATACGCCAGGCCCAGCGGCGGCGAAGGATTTTCGGATAAGGGATAAAATGGATTGATCAATAAACAGCGCATCAACAGCAACCTCGATAATGGCAGAAGACTGATGGCTGAAGGCAATCAATCTTCTGCCTTCAGCCTGTGAAATCCCAATAAAAAAAGGGCCCGAGCAATGCTTCGGGCCCTTAACAACTTACCTCTTCGGAAGTCAGAGGCAGGGATTGGACAGCGGCTTTATCGACCTCTGACCATTTACCCCTGGCCCCTGCTGGTGACAGACGACTTAGAACAGACCGCTGACTTTTCCGGTTTCGGTATCCACGTCAATTCTTCTGAATGCCGGGTTGGAGCTGGTTCCAGGCATCAGGCTGATGGCGCCTGCACAGGGGCAGAGGAATTTGGCGCCGGAATAAATAAGAACGTCCCGAATCGGCAGGGTCCATCCCTTGGGCACGCCCTTCAGCGTCGGGTCATGGGTCAGGCTCAGGTGGGTTTTTACCATCATGGTAGCGAAATCCGCATATTTGGGATCGCTTTCCAGCATTTTGGCTTTGGCCTCGGCCTCTGGAGTCCAGGACACGCCGTCTGCGCCGTAGACTTCCTTGGCAATCAAAGCAACGCGGTCGCGAAGCTTGGTTTCCAGCGGATACAGGAATTTAAATTCGCTTTTTTCATTGCAGGCCTCGATAACGGCATCCGCCAGTTCCAATGCCCCGTCCCCGCCATCCGCCCAATGGGTCGACTTGGCGCAGCGGGCGCCGGCGGCTTCAGCAGCTTTTCGAACGATGGCGACTTCAGCATCAGTATCGGTATGGAAGCAGTTGACACAGACGACCGGATTGATGCCGGCTTTTCGAATGGTCTTGATATGGTGAACCATATTCTCGACGCCTTTTTCAACCAGCTCCAGATTCTCCTTAACATACGCATCGGGAAGCGCGATACCAGCGACAACCCTGGGTCCGCCGCCATGCATCTTGAGGGCGCGGATGGTGGTGACGGCATTTCACGTTCCAGAATTTCTCAAATCCGATGTCTGCGGCAAACCCGCTCTCGGTAACATGGTAATCGAACATTTTCAGACCGATCCGGTCGGCGATAATAGAGGACTGGCCGACGGCGATATTAGCGAAAGGACCTGCGTGAATCATGCAGGGCTGATGTTCGGCGGTACTCATGAGGGTGGGGTTGATGGTGTTTCGCATGAAAGCGGTCATGGCGTTGCCGACTTCCAGGTCGCCGGTGGTGACGGGTTTTCCGCTTTTATCAAAAGCAACGGTAATATTATTGAGGCGTGTTTTCAGATCCGCCAGATCCTTGATGATGGACAGAATGGCCATGCACTCGGAACCCACGGCAATACCGAATTTGGACTGCATCATAAAGCCATCGGTTCTGCCGCCCATGCCGATGATGATGTTTCTGAGAGACTGGACGCAAAAATCAATGATCCATCCCATTTCGACGCGGGTGGGATCAACATCGAGTCTGCGCATTTTGGTGAGCCGTGCAAGCTGCTCGTCGTTATAATTGCGTTCATGCTGCATTCTGGCGGTCAAGGCGACCATTGCCAGGTTGTGAGCGTTCATGATGTCGTTGATATCACCGGTCAGACCCAGTGAAAACTCGGTCATGGGGATGATCAACGCGTTGCCGCCGCCTGCCGCCGTTCCCTTGACGTTCATGGTCGGGCCGCCCGAGGGCTGACGCAGTGCACCGCCAACGTTTTTGCCACGTTTTCCCAAGCCTTCCATCAGGCCGACGGAAGTGGTGCTCTTGCCTTCGCCCAGAGGAGTCGGGGTGATGGCGGTAACTTCAATGTATTTGCCGTCAGGTCTGTTCTGAAGGCGGTTGAAGATTTTGAGAAAATCCAGTTTGGCCAGTCTTCCCATGGGAAGCATTTCGTCTTTTTGCAGACCCAGTTCGTCTCGCCATTGTTCCGGCGTTTTCATGTTGACTTCGGCGGCTTCGGAGATCTGCCAGTCTTTCATTTCTACTGCATTGTAAGCCATTGATTCGTTCCTCCTCTGAAATGGATGATTAATGATTCTGGAACCTGATAAAACATCCGGGGTTCCCCAGCGGATTCAGTACAATTATCGGAAGATGCGCCCTATTTCCTGATGTCAGGTATATAGGATAATTGTTATTGTCAAAAGGCAATATGCATGTTGCCGTTACAAACAGGGGGTTGCGTTGCAGAAGATGTTCATTTACCCTTCATGATTGCGTTTCAGTATCATGGGATAGGCGTTTTGGCAAGCAATAAAAAGACGGTTTTTACACATCGTTTTCGTCACGTGTCTCTTGTTAAAAAGAAAAACAACTTGACACTCCCCATCTGAATGATTTTGATAGAATTGCTTGACAAAATGAAAATGAAGAATTATTCTACTTGATAATAATTCTCAATAAATTGACCCTATAAAAAAAATATTCTTCACCCAACTGCTCCAACCCCAATAATCTCATGAAGGGAGAACAAAATGGAACCCAAAAAAACGGATACCTTGAAGCTGATTAACCCCAGCGATGTAACCATCTGCGAAGCCACGGCCCAGATGCTTCGAAAAGCCCAGAGAGACGGCGTTGAAACGGCCTTTGACCGCGCCGCCAACATGAAAGCCTGCCCTATCGGTGCGGATTCGGCCTGTTGCAAGCACTGCGCCATGGGAC
>JAPLJE010000017.1:0-2334 GCA_026388755.1 Deltaproteobacteria bacterium
GTTTATGCAAGCTGACCGGAATCTGGAGCGGGTTGTAGACCTTAGCGGACACAAGACTATCCGGTTGGTGCAGTTCAAGCAGCCGTCCGAATAGCTTAAATGCACGTTCCCACGCTGGGTTTCCACGCAAGCATTTCTCGGATGCGTTCAGAAAGTCAGTCCAACTTTGCGTGATGCGAGGTGTCGCAACACGCAGGTACATAATCGTGTTATCCCCAGTCAAACCCTGCAGAGAGGCAAGAAGCTCTTCATCACTGACTGCAGCTGCGGAGATCATACGGCCTCGCCGGATGATCTCCACACAGCTCCAGCCAGTGCGCAGTATGGTGGATAGCTTATCCGGGTAGCCGATCTCATATGTGTCGTGCGCCCACGTCGATTGTTCGAGCAGCCGACGTGAAAAGTCTTCCTGCACCATCGTTGGATTTATTGATTCGAGATCATCGGTCTCATACTCAGCCTTCAACTCCGACTCGATTTGGGCTCTGACGGTCGGCTCAATCCCGCCAACCACAGAGTACAGCGCGTAGCGGTAGGGCAATTGATTGGGGCTTGCCGAGCTATTGAGCTTGCAAACGAAGGCGGAAGTAGCACCTGACTTGATCAGCTGATCTACGACCCCCATCGCTACGGAATCTCGACGTTCAACCGTCTCGTACAAGAGAACATCGTGATGCAAGAAGAACTCGACCGGTTCGGGTGCGGCGGGCACAACTATTTTCTTCGCACTTATCGGAGTGCCGTTGGGGGAAACGCGTAGTTCGAAACCCTCAACTTGGAAGTCTGAAGCCCGGACGAACTCGCCGAAGGGAATCAACAACTCATGCCAATGAGTCGAAACAACGAAGCAGCGCAGACGGTGGCTTGGAAGCCCATGTTCCGTCTTGAAGAGAGCGACATACTTGCACAGTTCGTGAATCGCGGACCGAGCGGAGTCGTTGCTGCGCTTCAGCTCGATTATCACCCGGTGGCCCAAAGCGTCGCGCGCAAGGATGTCTATCGAGCCCTTGCTGCCGTGCACGTTCGGCAACTTGTGCTCGGTCTCGACGTGTACCAAGTCGGGCTCCAATAGGTCGAGCCTTGTCACAAGGAAATCTCGTATCGTCTTTTCTATCGCCACCGTGACTCCAGCCACTCACCTGTGGTGCGGCGCCTGAATGTCTCTATGTCCATACCGAACCCCGGCCTGCCCAACGTAACTGCTAAGTGGTTGCAATGAAGCGCAGCGGAATTGCAATCCGACTTCAGCCGATTGTTAGCCCTTTTGCTTCTATAATAGCCTTAATCATGCCAGAATACTCTGCCTTCATATCTAACATTCTCCTAATTTTCTGTTTCATTAATGATTTTATAGCGGCACTTTCTTCTTTAACATACCTTTCTATAACATTATTTAGTTCTTCTATTTTTTCGATTTTTCGTGAAATCAATGAGAATCTGATTGCAGTATCTAGCTCAAGCGTTTTTACAGTAATCTCTGCACGCTCATTACCGTTATTCCACCCTAAAACCGGACCGTAGTGTTGAATTGCGTGTTCAACATCTTCATTATATGGATCTAAAAACTCTTCTCCATCTTCGTAGTAGTCATTTTTCCGCCTATTACATTCCGTACATGCTACAGTAAGATTATACCATACAAAATGAAGATGTTCTACTTTTGACGAGGGGATTTTATGCTCTATATCACCAGGGGTATTGTGACCTATTTTGCTTTCACAATAGACACATTTCCAACCTGTTTCCTCCTTTAAGGCTGTTTTGATTTCAGGGTGCCGATAACGATATTTCTTAGTGGCATTAGCTTTGTCAGCGACATACTCCGCAATCCATTCATCATGATTAGCTAACAACACTTCAGGTATTGCAAGTTTTTCAATATTTCTCATATTTGTTAGTCGATTCTTATATTTGAAATGTGATCGGATAATCCAAAGGACTTCTTTAATTTTATTTTCAACCCAAACGGGCATTGTGCTAGGAACATCAAGAATCTCGCGCAAAATTTTATTCGGCGAGCCAGCCAAATCTGCCTGCTTAATATGTTTAGAAACTACTTTCTTATTTTCAAATGTGAGCCCATAAACTTTGGCCGAAGGATCTGATGACACAATAAAAGGACTATGGGTGGAAATGATAAATTTATATCTTGGAAATGCATTCCTCAGTAAAACGAGAAATTCTCTTTGCATACTTGGATGCAAATGATTTTCTGGTTCATCAATGATAACAGTACATCCGTCTTTTTCTGCCCCAAATGTATGTATTTGCCATGCCATTAAGAATACTGCACTTACTCCACCAGACATTGCATCAAGTGAAAAATCTCCAGTT
>JAPLJE010000017.1:2383-4869 GCA_026388755.1 Deltaproteobacteria bacterium
TGAAACCCAATTCTTTTGGAAGAATTATTCTTAGAATATCTTGGAATTGATCAAATAAGAGCTTGTATTCAGTGTTAGGTTGCACAAACTCATTGCCATATCCAAATAATGCCAAGGAAACTAGAGACTCTTTCAATACTACTCCTGGATTTCTGACGTGATCTGATCCATAAGTTTGAAACAATAATTGTTGAAACTCTTGATGTCTTTGTTGGTTAGTTTTTGGATTTGTCGGTATGTTTTGAATTTGGAAATAACCAACAACTGGTCTGTGTGAAGGGATATTGAGACCCGTGATTCCTAACTGGCCTTGGTAATTAAGACTATACTGTGCTTGAGTTTGCTGTGGGACGAGCAATTTACATACTTGGTCGTTTGTATATTCGATACTTCCTACTTCTGTAGCGCCTACAGGTTGCTCAAAGTCACTTTCTATTGATTTTCTTATATCTGACCAAAATTTCTCTCCTCGCTTTGAACTAAAGAAAGGTGTCGATATGAAATTTATATTCCAACCAAAGTGGCGTGCTAATACATTAAGGATAGTCGTCTTGCCGCACCCGTTTGGGCCCGTGAGAACGTTGACATTCGAATCAAACTCTATATCTACATGTTCAAATTGTCTCCAGCCTTTAAGTTTGATGTTCCGAAATGATTCCATATTGTTCTCTCATTTGTTGTTTGGGTTAACAGTTTGAATAGATGGAAAATATTCCAACTATTACCCATATATAATGGAATATTTTCCATCTATATGTTATCAAGATTACAAACATGGAAAATGCATATTGTATTTTCCATGTTTGTATATCAATATCCAATAACATGGAAATCAGAGAAAAACAAAAATTCAAACCCGATCCGAAATTAAAACTGATGGACCAACCCCGCCAAGTGTTACGATACCATCATTATGCATATCGTACCGAGCAAACTTACTGTGACTGGGTTATCCGCCGGAAAGCAGCGTAATCAGCCGGACTTCATTCCCGTCTTTAAGGATTTCATCAACTTCTTTCCGTTTTCCGTTGACAAAGGTCATCAGTTTCAGTTCGGCGGGAATGGCCAGAAGCGCGATCAGCCCGCGGATCGTGAGACCCGTGGGCACCTCCATATCTTTTTCATCGACATACAGGCGGATGATTCCGGCAGGCTTTATGCGAATCCGCATACGGTGTACCGCCTTCGGTATTCAACTTTCAACTTCGGTCTTCAGCCTTCTTCCCAAACCCGCTCGGCTTCTTCCTCCATGCCGCAGGCAATCAGCGCGGATTTGACGGGAATGCCCTTGACCGGGTCCATGTTCATGAGGCGGTAAAAAGCTTCCTTCATGCCGTCGAAATTAATTTCAATGCCTTCGGGTTCGCCGTCTCGTGCCGGCTCCAGCATTCTGGGGGTCAGCGCGTCATCGGCAGCGGTCCGGCCGTATAGGTAATTGATCAGGCGTTTGAGGAAAAAAACCCGTTTTCCGGCCAGCATCATGGCCTCGATGTCCCAGCCATAACCGGCAACAGTGTTGAATAGATCCACCCATTCCGGAATGGTGACTTCCCGGTCGGCAAACTGGCAGAAACAGGCGCTGTTTTCGAGTGATCCCAATGCAACGGCAATGACGGCGGTCTCCGCCTTGTTCAGGTCGGTTTTGGGTTCCAGCTCATATTCAAAGCCGATTTCCGGATAAAAACAGGCCCCCATTTCCATAAAGAGCATGGGAGAGGCCACATGGCAGGCGCCTCTGGGACTGACCGCGTAAGCCAGGGCCAGGCCGTGTCCGCCGCCGCGGGGGTCGTGGGCCGGAGCTTCGAGCCCCTTGGATTGGGCGGTGTAGTCGCTGGAATCCTTGCCGATCCTTCGGGCTGCTGCCGCGCTGCCTTCGGCCAGCAGGCTGCCGAGTCTGCCGGCTTTAGCGGCAATGGCCGGAATCAGCACATCGATCACGGTTTCCATGTCTCCCCACACCAGGGGAATCCCTTCCGTGTCATCGGCGGTGATGTCCCCTTTTTCAAAGGCCTCCATGGCCCAGGCAATGGTGGCGCCGGTGGTGATGGTATCTATGCCAAGATCGTTGCAGAGCCTTCCGGCCTTGCAGACAGCCGCCAGATCCATGGAGCCGATCACCATGGAGCCGATCAGGGAGCCCAGGGAGATGATGGTCTCATATTCCGGGCCGGTGCCTTCGGGAATGGCAAACGGGCCTTCCGTGACAGCGACGTTTCGTTTGCAGGCGATGGCGCAGTAAGCGCAGGCGCTGGCATGGGTCAGGTATTTTTCGGTAAGAACGCTTCCGGTAAGGGATTCGGCCATTTCCTGCCAGAAATTCGAGGTGAAGTTTTTGATGGGCACATCGCCGCTGTAAACCCCGCCCTCAAGATTGGCGGCCGTACCATTGACATGCATCACATCGGAGGCAAGGGCTTCCTTGATCCGGGGATTGAGTTCCCGGCGAAGAGTCTCAAAGCCTTCCGGATCCGCCAGGTTCAGGGTCT
>JAPLJE010000629.1 GCA_026388755.1 Deltaproteobacteria bacterium
GGCCTTTTATCCCCCCTGACCCGAAATCAATGTCTGGCCAGCCAGATTACGGCCCTTCCCGCCGCTGTTCTGGCCCAGGCACTGGGACTTTGCGGCCCGGCCTTTACCCTGGATGCCGCCTGCGCATCCTCCCTTTATGCTGTAAAACTGGCTTGCGACATGCTCAGCTCCCATCGCTGCGATGCGGTTCTGGCCGGCGGAGTGTCCCGGCCCGACTGTCTGTATACCCAGGTCGGTTTCAGCCAGCTGAGAGCTCTGTCGCCATCCGGACGCTGCGCGCCGTTTGACGCCCATGCAGACGGACTCATGGTCGGCGAGGGTGCAGGACTTCTCGTCCTGAAGCGGCTGGAAGATGCGCTGAATGACGGCGATACCCTGTTCGGCGTCATTCGAGGCATCGGACTTTCCAATGACATGCGGGGAAACCTGCTGGCCCAGGATTCCGAAGGACAGGTAAGAGCCATGCAAGCGGCCTACCTGGCTGCAGGGAGGATCCCCTCTGATGTGGATATCATTGAATGTCACGGCGCCGGAACGCCGGTTGGGGATGCCACGGAACTGCAAAGCCTGAAACTGCTGTGGGAAAACTCAGGACCAAAACCCGGCCAGTGTCCCATCGGCTCCGTCAAATCCATGATCGGGCATCTGCTGACCGCAGCCGGGGCTGCCGGAATGATCAAAATTCTTCTGGCCATAAAGCACCAAATCCTGCCACCATCCTTGAATTTTACCGCACCCGCTGAAAACAGCCCGCTTCATGGCAGCCCGTTCCGCGTGCAGACCCTGGCCGAATCCTGGCATCGCAGAGATCCCCGCATTCCTCGGCGTGCTGCAATCAGCGCCTTCGGGTTTGGCGGCATCAACGGCCATGTGCTTCTGGAAGAATGGGCGCCGGATATCTCCCGGCCCACTGCTTCCACCTTTGTCCAAAAGACCCGTCCAATGAAACCCCGGCCTCTGGATATCGCCATTGTGGGCATGGATGCCTGTTTTGGAAGATTTCAAACCTTAAGGACATTTCAGGAAGCGGTCCTGTCCGGCAACTCCGGTATCCAAAAACGCCCCGGGCGGCGCTGGAAAGGCTGTGATTCGATTGCCAACATTCTTCTGGATTTTCAGGACCTTCCCGGCGGATATATTGAGAATATTACGCTTGAACTGAGTGATTTGCATATTCCTCCCAATGAAATCCCCGATATTCTGCTTCAGCATCTTCTCATGCTGAAAGTTTCGTACAGAGCAATGGCCGATGCCGGATATGCGTCCCGAAAGCTTCGGCCCCGCATGGGGGCTATTATCGGCATGGGATTTGACATGGAAGCAACGGATTACCATGTCAGATGGAGCCTCGGCAATACGCATGCAGACTGGCTGAAGCAGGCCGGCCTTTCCCTGAATGACGACCAGAAAGCTGTTTGGCTGAAATCCCTGAAAGATGGCTTTAGCCCGGCCCTGAACGCTTCCCGAACCCTTGGGGCCCTGGCCGGCATAATCGCAAGCCGGGTTGCGCGGGAATTCGGCATGGGCGGTCCCAGCTTTACGGTTTCCGCCGATTCCGCATCGGGACTCAGCGCCATCGACATTGCCGCACGTCTGCTTCAGCAAAACGAAGCCGGCGCCATGCTGGTCGGGGCCGTGGACATGGCCGGTGATGTGCGCAGCATTCTGATCGCCCACGGCATCAGCCCCTTCTCACCCTCTGGCGACATTCGCCCGTTTGACAGATCCGCCGACGGCACTCTTCCGGGCGAAGGTTCGGCAGCGGTGGTACTCAAACGACTGGATCGGGCTATCGCGGACGGCAACCGCATCTATGGCGTCATCAAAGGCATGGGGCCTGCCTGCGCCGGATCTAAGAATGACCCGGCGGCATATTCCGGATCGCTTCGGCAAAGCCTGTCTGAAGCCGTAATACCCGCTTCAGCCATCAGTTTTTTTGAAGCCCATGGCAGCGGCCAACCTGATGAGGATCAGCTTGAAGCAAGAGCGCTGAATACCCTGTTTCAGGAGAATTCGGCGTGCGTTGCCATCGGCTCCGTTAAATCCATCATCGGACATACTGGCGCTGCTGCCGGCATGGCATCTCTGATCAAGACCTCTTTATGCCTGTATCAGGAAATCCTTCCGCCACTGGTTGGCTATACCCAGGCGCCCGACAACCAGTGGAGCAAAGCGCATTTTCATTTTCCCGGGTTTTCTCAGTACTGGGCAAGAAACCGCCAGGATGGACCGCGACGAGCATGTTGCGCTGCCATGACAGCAAATGGGGCCTGCATCCATGTGGTTTTGGAAGGCCATGAAACCCCTTTGCCTGCAAAAATCGCGTCGCCTGCTGATTTTGAGCGAAGAAGACCCCTTGGACACGCTATCAACGGGCTGTTCATCGTCGAAGGATCTGACAGGGATGCGCTGGTCAGCGGCCTGAACCTGCTGGATCGGCACATTCAGCAGATTCAAACTCCCCTTGGACAGGCAGCCGGATCATGGTTTCGACTGCATCCATTGTCCATCGAAAACCCTTATGCAGTCAGCCTGATCGCGGAAACGCCCGAACAGCTCAAAGCCCTGATTGCAGACGCCCGGGAAGCGGTGTCATCCGGAACTTCCCGGCGCATCAGCGGCCGATCCGGCATTGTTTATACGCCCCGGCCCACCGGGACATCCGGAGACATCGCCTTTGTATTTCCCGGCTCCGGAAATCATTATGTGGGCATGGGAAGAACCCTGGCCGTAACCTGGCCCGAGCTGTTTCGTAGAATGGATGCTGAAACTCCTGAACTAAAAACACAGATGGTTCCCGCTGCCTATGTTCCCTTTCGACAATCCTGGGCTTCCGGGTGGGAAACCGAAGCCATGAGCGCCATTTTTGCAGATCCCCTGGTTCCGATCTTCGGCCAGGTGGTGCACGGCAGCGTCATGACCCGTCTGATCAAAACTTTTGGGATCTCCCCCCAGGCGGTGATCGGTTACAGTCTGGGGGAAACCGCGGGCCTCTTTGCCCTGGGTGCATGGCCGGATCGCGGAGAGATGCTGTCACGGCTGGCCAAAAGTTCCCTGTTTCACACAGAGCTGGCCGGCCCCTGCAACGCCGCCAGAAAAGCCTGGAATATCGCCCCATCAGCACCTTTTGTCTGGAAGGTAGCGGCGGTAAACCGACCTTCTGGAGCCGTCAAAAGTGTATTACCCCTATTTCCCCTTGCCCGGCTGCTGATCGTCAATTCGCCGGAGGAATGCGTGATCGGCGGCAACCGACCGGATGTTGAAGGCGTCATCGCCGCATTAGAATGCGAAGCGGTTTACCTGGATGGCGTTGTGACGGTTCACTGCGATGCGGCCATCCCTATCCGGAAAGCCTACCGTGCACTGCACCGGTTTCCAACCGTTCAACCCCGGAATATCCGGTTTTACAGTTGCGCGCTGAACCGTGCGTATTCCCTGGACATCGAAAGCGCAGCCGATTCCATTACCCGGCAGGCCATATCGGGATTTGATTTTACCGCAACCATTCATCAGGCCTATGCGGACGGCGTTCGCATTTTCCTGGAAATGGGGCCGCATTCAAGCTGCACCCGGATGATTACCCGCATTCTGGAAGATCGCCCGCATCTGGCAGTTTCTGCCAGCTCCCGCGGAGAAGATGAGGTCGTCTCCATCCTGAAACTGCTGGGAACCCTGGCCTCGGAACGGATTTTCATTGATCTGGAGCCTCTTTACGGTGAGCCGGCTTGTCCGGATTCTGTTCGGACAGACGACCGTCATCGGGTTCTTAAGACCGGAGGCAACCCTTTCAGCCCAACATTTCCACAAACACCCGTGGTCCCGCCGGCAGCGCCCCTTGATTCCGATGGATTCATCAATGGATGCAAAGACCCGGAGAGCAGCAGCAATTCGGCATTCCTGAAACCCGAAATAAAAAATATTACGGCCCCGGGTTTGTATACCCCGGATATTCTGCAAGCCGTTGTCCGGAATGCGAACGCAACTGCCGATGCCCACGCGTCTTTTCTGAGATTTTCAAACGAGTTGAGCCAGGACTTTGCCGATGGATTCGAACTGCAAACCCGTCTTCTTCAGCACCAGCTGACGCATCCGTTGACGGATGACGGTCAACAGACGACCAAAATCCCTGATCCGCTCATTCACACACGCACACACGCACCCATTTCCCCATCAACCGGGTCACCCGTCATCGCCTATCCCCGATCCCTCTGCATGGAATTTGCCATCGGGTCCGCGGCAAGCGTTCTGGGACCAGAGTTTGCCGAAGTGGACACCTATCCGGCCAGGGTCAGGCTTCCCGATGAACCCCTGATGCTGGTGGACCGCATCCTCAGTGTTAACGGCCAAAAATGCTCCCTTGGCCCAGGACGCGTGGTTACCGAGCATGACGTGCTTCCCGGGGCCTGGTATCTGGACGGAGGCCATGCCCCCGTGTGCATCTCGGTAGAGCGGTAGAGGCGGGCCAGGCGGATCTTTTCCTTTGCGCCTATCTGGGCATCGATCTTCAGGTCAAGGGTCTGCGGACCTACCGCCTGCTGGATGCCTCGGTTCAGTTCCATCGCCGGCTTCCGCTGCCGGGAGATGTCATTCGCTATGAGATCGAAATCGAGCGCTTCGTCCGTCAGGCGGAAACCTGGCTCTTCTTTTTTCATTTCAAGGGTTTTATCGGCAATAACCTCTTAATCACCATGGAAAATGGATGCGCCGGTTTTTTTACCGAAATGGAGGTCAAAAACTCAGGCGGTATTATTCTCACAGAGCCGGAGCTCCAGCCGGTTTCGGGAAAAATCCCTTCGGACTGGAAACATCTGGTACCCAGATCGATGGAAGTCTTCTCGGACAGCCAGGTTGAGGCCTTGAGATCCGGAAACCTTGCCGGATGTTTTGGAGCGCATTTCAGCGGCATTTCCCTTTCAGAATCCCTTTGTCTTCCGGGCGGCAGAATGCGCCTGATCGACCGGGTACTGACCCTTGATCCGAATGGCGGACGCTACGGGCTGGGAATGATTCAGGCCCAGGCCGAC
>JAPLJE010000811.1 GCA_026388755.1 Deltaproteobacteria bacterium
CAGGGCTTTGATAATTGAGTATGCATCGTAAGGTGCAATCAGTCCAGCCATGTCTTTCAGACAGATGCTGTCTGCGCCCATGTCTTCCAGGGCTTTTCCCTTATTGACATAATAGTCCAGGTTATAGACTTCGCCGCCGAGTCTGGGTTCGGTCATGGTGTAGCAGATACAACCCTGAAAATGCTTGCCGCAGGATTTGATTACCGGAACAACGGTTTCAAAATTCCGGTAATCATTCAATGCGTCAAATGTCCGGAAAACATCCATGCCATTTGCAGCGGCTCTTTCCACAAAAGCGCGGGCCACATCGTCCGCATAATTGCGGTATCCGACAAGGTTCTGGGCTCTTAAGAGCATGGAAAACGGGGTTTTCTTGATATAGCGCTTCAGCGTCCGGAGGCGTTCCCAGGGATCTTCATTCAAAAACCGGTGCATGGTATCAAAGGTTGCGCCGCCCCAGGTTTCCATCGCCCAGAAACCAATGTCATCCATCATCTCCGCCACGGGAATCATGTCCTCTGTTCTGCCCCGCGTGGCAAACAGCGACTGGTGGCCATCCCGCAATGTCAGATCCATTATTTTAACCGGATTCTGGGCTTTGGGTCTGTCCTTGCTGTAATTCATATTCGTCAGTTTTACTTGATCATGGTCACTCATGTTAAGGGTCTCCTCATCATCAATATTTTTTATTAAAGTCAGTTCGGAATTATTCAGCGCAACTTTGATCCCTGAAACGTCCGGAGCTGCATCAGGTTTCGCATACTCATCATATCCTGCCTACCGCTGATGCCCCACAGCTTAACTGGCACGGGCAGCGCGGACGGAACGGGAACGGATTCAGCAACCGTATCGTCCTGGGACATGGCCAGCGCAGCAGCATCTTCCTGCGAGCGGATATAGCCGAAAACCGCTGAAATGGCCGCAGCCATCTTTTGGGACTGTTGGGTACTTGCTTTCATCGCTCCCCCCTTATACCGGTATGTTGCCGTGTTTTTTCGGCGGCCGGGTTTCCCGCTTGCTGCACATGACCTCAAGCGCGTCAATCAGCCGGGGCCGGGTTTCACTGGGAACAATCACCGCGTCGATATATCCTCTGGCAGCCGCGCAGTAGGGGTTGGAAAACAGATCATCATATTCCTGGATTTTTTCCTGGCGCTTGGCCTTCGGATCCGTTGCCGTGGTGATTTCCTTGCGATGAATGATATTGGCGGCACCTGCTGCACCCATGACCGCGATCTGAGCAGTCGGCCATGCAAAGGCCATATCCGCCCCCAGATCCTTGGAACACATGGCCAGATAAGATCCTCCGTAATCCTTGCGGGTAACCAGAAGCAGCTTGGGCACGGTGGCTTCCGAATAGCACCAGAGCAGTTTTGCGCCGTGACGGATAATTCCGCCCCATTCCTGATGACTTCCGGGCAGATACCCCGGCACATCAGCAATGGTCAGGATGGGGATATTAAAGGAATCGCAGAAGCGGATAAACCGGGTGGCCTTGTCCGATGCATTTATGTCGAGGCAGCCTGCCATGACATTGGGCTGATTGGCGATGATGCCAAGGCTTCTGCCATTCAGCCGGGCAAACCCGATGAGGATATTGGGCGCGAAAAATTCATGGGGTTCAAAAAAAACGCCATTGTCCACGATGGATGCGATCACCGACTTCATGTCGTAAGACTGGTTGGGGCTGTCCGGGATGATGGCATCCAGCGCCGGATCCACGCGACGGGGGTCATCGCCCGTATGCACGATGGGCGGATCTTCCATGTTGTTGGACGGCAGATAAGAAAGCAGGGTCTTTATTTTGGCAATGGCGTCCTGATCGCTTTCACAGGCAAAGTGGGAGACGCCGCTTTTTTCATTGTGGGCCATGGCACCGCCCAGGTCTTCGAAGCTGATTTCCTCACCGGTAACGGATTTGATGACTTCCGGGCCGGTAATGAACATATAGCTGGAGTTTTTAACCATGAAAATCCAGTCGGTCATGGCCGGAGAATACACGGCGCCGCCCGCGGTTGTTCCCATGATGGCCGAGATCTGGGGAATGACGCCGGAGGCCAGGGCATTGCGGTAAAATATCTGACCGAATCCCGAAAGCGCATCCACGCCTTACTGGATTCTGGCCCCGCCAGAATCATTCATTCCGACAAAGGGTACACCGGCTTTCATGGCCAGATCCATGACCTTACAGATTTTTTTGGCGTGCATTTCTCCGAGACTTC
>JAPLJE010000198.1 GCA_026388755.1 Deltaproteobacteria bacterium
GCTGGCTGGCGCCGGGTGGGCACTGGCAATTATCGGCCTGACTCTTATTCTGGGACGTTTTTTCTGCAGCTTTGTCTGCCCGTTCGGAACCCTTCATCACGCCGTCGGCGCCATCCATCCCGCTGCCAAGGGAAGGCAGGCAGTCTCTCGAAACGAAAAAACACCCGCGCAGCGTCTGAAATATGGGCTGCTTGTGATGGTTCTGGTGTCCGCCCTGTTCGGGTTGAACCTGGCGGGGTTTCTGGATCCGATCGCACTGCTGTTTCGATCCCTTTCGGTTTCCATTCTGCCGGCAGTAAACATCGGCATCAAGGAGATATTTGATGCCATGGCGATCAGCGACATCAAGATCCTGAATCTGATCAGTTACGGCGCCGAAATCATCGTATCGCCCGTCCTTGGCTTCGGATACCCGACCTATCAGACCGGATTTGTAATCGGCCTGATTGTTTTGGTCCTTTTGTTTCTGAACCGGATCCGCCCCCGGTTCTGGTGCCGCGTGCTGTGTCCTCTGGGGGCCTTGCTCGGACTGTTATCTGTCAAAAGCCCACTGAGCCTTGAACAGGATGAAACGCGGTGCACAAACTGCAATAAATGCATGGCCGCCTGTCAGGGCGCTGCTTCACCCCGGCCTGGCCTGAAATGGGAATCTGCTGAATGCGTCCGCTGCTTCAACTGCCAGAATGTATGTCCGGAGGATGCTCTCTCGTTCCGGTTCGTCCGGAAGGAGGCACTGAAACATGTGCCTGATATGGGAAGACGGGCGGTGCTGACCGGGCTTACGGCAGGCATTTCCTTTCCGCTTCTCAGTCGGCTGGATGGCCAGATTCACCAGGCATCCGATCCCAGGCTGATCCGGCCGCCGGGATCGATGACTGAAACCCGGTTTCTGGAACGCTGCCAGCGATGCGGCCTGTGCATGAAAGCCTGCCCTACAAACGTCATTCAGCCGGCTCTTGGGGAAGCCGGCATTGCCGGCATCTGGACCCCTGTGTTAAACATGGCAACTGGGTACTGCGAATATTCCTGCACCCTCTGCGGCAGCGTCTGTCCGACGGGCGCTATTCATTTGATTACGGGAAAGGAAAAAATCGCAGGTCCCATCCGCATCGGATCGGCCTTTGTGGACCGGGGCAGATGCCTGCCCTGGACGGAAAACGGGGCGTGCATTGTCTGCGAGGAAGTCTGCCCGACCTCCCCCAAAGCCGTGGTTTTTCGTGAAGCCGATGTCGCGGGTTTCGGCACGGAGCGGCTCCGTCTGAAACAGCCCTATGTGAACCTGCGGCAGTGCGTCGGATGCGGCATCTGCGAAAACAAATGCCCGGTCAAGGGCACGCCGGCCATTCGGGTCATTGCCTCAGGCGAAACCCGCTCTCCCAAAAACCAGATTTTACTGACCTTATAAACGGGATCATTCTACAGAGCTGATAAAAATTTTTCCATCTCCAATTTTCCCGGTATAAGCCGTATTTCGAATTTTTTCTATGATCAGGTTCACCAGGTTGGGATTGACAATGACTTCAAGCCTGACTTTGGGAATAAAATCAACGATATATTTTGCGCCCCGGTGTATTTCCTTATGACCTTTTTGGCGCCCATGCCCATTTATCCGGGATGTGGAAATTTCGTAAATACCCATGTCGTTCAGCACTTTTTTTACATCACCCAATTTGAATAGATTAATAATGGCCTCTACTTTTTTCATTACCTTGAGCTAAAGAGCGTCCCTTCCCTTTTCTCCTGTTCTGATCCGAACAACCTGCTCAATAGGACTCACAAAAATTTTTCCATCGCCAATTTTCCCGCTATTTGCGGAATCCCGAATTTTTTCTTTGACCAGATCCACCTGCTCTGACATGACAATGACCTCAACCCGGATTTTAGGAACAAAATCCACCACATATTCTGCACCCCGGTAGATCTCCTTATGACCTTTTTGACGGCCGTACCCTTTTACCTCTGATACGGTCATCCCTTGAATACCTATGTCGTTCAGCGCTTTTTTGACGTCATCCAATTTGAATGGTTTTATAATGGCC